>NZ_JBFBDO010000138.1:0-17415 GCF_040683335.1 Kitasatospora sp. NPDC093806 | reverse complement strand
AACTGGCCGGTGATGTGCCGCCCCCGCGCGCCCAGCGCCCGGCGCAGGCCGATCTCACCCGTCCGCTCCAGCACCGCCGAGCGCGAGCTGGTCAAGATAGGCTCCGGCGAGCAGCAGGTGCAGCTCGGCTGGCTCGGCCGCCTCCCCAAGCCCAAGCTCGACGGCAGCAAGGCCACCTACGTCGACGCCCGCCCGGGCGTGGACCTGGTCCTGGAGGCCACCCGGACCGGCTTCGAGCAGTACCTGATCGTCAAGGACCGCTCGGCCGTCTCCCAGGCCGGCACCGTCACCCTGCCGATCGACACCAGCGGCCTGGACGTGAACCGCAAGGACGACGGCTCGATCGAGCTGACCGAGCGTCCGTCCGGCAAGGTCCAGGCGAAGATCCCCGCCCCCGTGATGTGGGACGCCGCCGTCGACCCGCAGTCGCTGGAGCACAACCGCCGGGCCCCGGTCGCGATGGAGCTGCGCGGCTCCGGCGCCGACGCCGAGCTGGTCTTCACCCCGGACGCCGGCTTCCTCGCCGACCCGGCCACCAGCTACCCGGTGACGATCGACCCGGCGCTCACCGTCGGCGCCTCCTTCGACACCTTCGTGCAGCAGGGCTGGGGCACCGACCAGTCCTCCGCCACCGAGCTGAAGCTGGGCAACAACGGCAGCAACCAGGTCGCCCGCTCCTTCCTGCACTTCCCGGAGGGGCCGTACCACGGCAAGCACATCCTCGCGGCGAAGCTGAACCTCTACAACACCCACTCGTGGTCCTGCGAGCCCTGGTCCTGGGAGGTCTGGGACACCGGCCTGGCGTCCACCGCCAGCCGCTGGACCAACCAGCCCAACTGGAACAAGCAGTGGGCCGTCACCAACGCCACCAAGGGCAACGACGCCGCCGGCTGCGGCGACGCCTGGGTCAGCCAGGACGTCACCTCGCTGGTGACCGCCTGGTCCGACAACGGCTACGCCAACAACGCCCTCGGCCTGCGCGCCTCCACCGAGACCAGCCCGTACTCGTGGAAGCGGTTCGAGTCCTCCGAGGGCGGCCACCCGCCGTTCCTGTCGGTCACCTACAACACGATCCCCGCGGCGCCGCCGGCGGTCGACGTGTTCCCGGCCCGCCAGGGCAACCCCCGCTACACCTCCTCGGCCACCCCGACCTTCCAGGTCCTGGCCAGTGACCCGGACAGCGGCGGCAAGGTCGGCGCCGACTTCGACCTCTACCGCGCCGGCGTCTTCGTCAAGCGCGTCTACAAGGAGGTCCCGAACGGCAGCTACGCCCAGGTGAAGCCGGCCGACTTCGGTATCGCCAAGCTCGACGAGGGCGTTCGGTACTCGATGGGCGCCCGGCTCTGGGACGGCACCGACAACTCGCCGTGGGCCCCGCAGGATGTCGTCGTCATCGCCGACACCACCCGGCCCGGCGCACCGTTCGTCACCTCCGCCGACTACCCCGCCGACGAGGCGTGGCACGGCGCCGCCGGCCAGGCCGGCCGCTTCACCCTCACCCCGCCGGCCGGTACCGACGACGTGGTCGGCTACGTCTACACCCTGGACGGCAAGGCGCCGGTGACGGTCGACGCGACCGGTGCCACCACCGCGTCGATCACCCCGCCCGCCGACGGCACGCACACCCTCAAGGTGCAGACCAAGGACCGGGCGGACAACCTCTCCGACCCGGCGACCTACACCTTCCGGGTCGGCAAGGCCGGCGTCAGCTCCCCGGTGGACGGCTCGGAGACCGCCAAGCGCGTCAAGCTCTCGGTCGACGCCCAGACCCAGTTCACCCGGGTCACCTGGCAGTACCGCCGCGGCCCGGGCGCCACCGAGTACGACATCCCGGCGGCCCACCTCACCAAAGCCGACAACACGCCGGTCACCGGCACCAGGCCGCGGCTCGCCGAACTCGGCACCCACGCCAACTGGTCGGTGCTGGAGTCGCTCGGCCGGATCGGCGGCGTCGTCCAGGTCCGCGCGGTGCTCTACACCGACAAGGACACCGACCCGGCGTACCCGACCTCCTGGTCCACCTTCACCGCCGACGCCAACGCCGACGGTGCCACCGGCGCCGAGATCGGCCCCGGCTCGGTCAACCTGCTCACCGGTGACTACTCGGTGGACGTCACCGACACCGACGAGTTCGGCATGACCACCAAGCGCTCCGCCTCCTCCCGCGGCACCGACCGCGGCTGGCAGGAGCAGGGCGAGCGGCTGACCGCCAACCAGCAGCAGGTGTCCACCGACACCACCGGCTTCGTGGCCACCCCCGGCACCGCGCTGCGGGTCACCGACCGCGGCCAGGGCGGCTCGACCGACTCGCTGAAGGTCCTCCCCGACGGCGTCAAGAACGGCGACACCTACGCGCTGCTCGGCGCCGCCGGCGGCCTGCAGCTCGGCATGAAGCCCGGCCGCACCTACCGGGTCAAGGCCTGGGTGTACGTGCCGTCCTCGACCGGCCTGACCGCCGGGCTCGACGACCGCGGCATGCGGATCGTGGTCGTCCACGGCAAGGCCGGGGCGCTCACCACCACCGTCTCCCGGAAGGCGCCGTACACCGACGCCTGGGCCGAGCTGACCACCGACGTCACGCTCGCCGCGGACGCCACCGAGGCACAGGTCCGGCTCTACAACGGGCACTCGGACAACGCCGACAAGCCGGTCTACTTCGACAACATGTCGGTGCGCGAGCTGGTCGCGCCGTTCGGCCCGCAGTGGGCCGGCGGGGCGCAGGGCGAGTCGGCCGACTACGTGTCGCTCTCCTTCCCGAGCACGGACGCCGCCGTCCTCAAGGGCGTCGACGACACCTCGCTCACCTTCGCGCGGGCCCAGGACGGCACGCTCTCCCCGGAACCGGGCGCCGAGCACCTCGTCCTGAAGGCCACCGGCGACACCTACACGCTGTCCGAACTGGACGGCTCCGTGACGGTGTTCGCCCGCCAGGCCGGCTCGGACGTGTACAGCGTCCAGTCGTCCACCGGCCCCGACACCGCGTCCACCGCCCGCTACGTCTACGACTCCACCGACCGGCGCTCGCTGGTCAAGCGGGTCATCGCCCCGGTCGAGCCGGGCGTCGACGACGCCAACGGCTGCGCCGTGGACCCGCTGCCGCGCGGCTGCGAGGTCACCGACTACGACTACGCGAACACCACCACCGCGACCGCCGGCACCCCCGGCGACTTCACCGACCGGATCCGGTCCGTGAAGGTCTGGTCGTGGAACCCGGTCACCGCCAAGCAGGAGGCCGTCGAGGTCGCGCACTACGTGTACGACGAGCGCGGCCGGCTGGCGCAGGTCTGGGACCCGCGCCTGACCCAGCCGCTGAAGACCACGTACGGCTACGACGACGCGGGCCGGGTCACCCAGATCACCCCGGCCGGTGAGCTGCCGTGGAACCTCGACTACGGCAAGGCCGCGGCCGACCAGGACCCGGGGCGCCTGCTGAAGGTCCGCCGCGCGGCCCTGGCCCAGGGATCGAAGGACCAGGTCAGCGGCGAGACCGCGACCACCGTCGTCTACGACGTGCCGCTCACCCGCGGCGCCGGCGGCCCGTACGACCTGGGCGGCGCGGACGTGGCCAAGTGGGCGCAGACCGACGCGCCGACCGACGCCACCGCCGTCTTCGGCCCCGAGGACGAGCCGGGGGCGAACACCGCGACCGCGGCCCAGCCCGGTGCGGACGGCTACAAGCCGGCCATCGTCCACTACCTGAACGCCTCCGGCAACCAGGTCAACGTCGCCGCCCCGTCCACCACCCCCGGCGGTGACATCGACACCACCGAGTACGACCGCTACGGCCACGCCGTCCGCACCCTGGAGGCCACCAACCGCGCCATCGCGCTCGGCACCCACCCGGACGCCGACCGCCTCGCGGCCGAGCTGAACCTGCCCCAGGACCCCGCGTCCCGGGCCCGGCTGCTCGACTCCCGCACCGTCTACACCGCCGACGGCGTCGACGTCGTCGAGACGCTCGGCCCGGTCTACCGCGCCTCGCTCGCGGAGCAGGTCAACGGCCAGACCACGGCCGCCTCGGTCACCGCCGAGGGCGAGAACCTGGTGCAGCTGGGGGCCACCGACCCGCTGCGGGTCCAGACCCTCGGCCAGTGCTGCGCCGGTGCCGGCTGGTCCGGCGGCAGCCAGGTGTTCCTGGCCGCCAACGAGGTCGGGGACAACGCCTCCTTCCGGGTCTCCGTGCCCGAGGAGGGCGAGTACCAGCTCAGCGCGCTGCTGACCAAGGCGCCCGACTACGGCGTCGTCCAGCTGTCGATCGACGGCCAGAACGTCGGCGGCACCTTCGACGGCTACAACGCCACCGTCACCAGCACCCCGTTCGCGGCGGGGACGACCGCCCGGCTCGCCCGCGGTGACCACGAGCTGCGGCTCACCGTCACCGGGAAGAACCCGGCCGCGATCGCGCCCTACTACCAGGCGGGTCTGGACCGCGTCACGCTGACCAAGACCACGCTCAACCCGACCCTGGCCGCCGGCACGCCGGTCGTCGCCCGGGACCACAACACCAACACCTACGACGAGGGCAAGCCCGACGGCAAGGCCTACCACCTGGTGACCACCGCCACCGACGGCGCCCGGATCGACGGCTACGCCGACGACGTGGAGCTGCGCGTCACCAAGACCGGCTACGACGCCCCGATCGGCGGCACCTCCGGCTGGACGCTGAAGGCGGCCACCTCGGTCACCACCGACGCGCTCGGCGCCAAGCCGACCGCGACCGTCAAGCACGACGCCGCGGGCCGCGCCGTCGAGTCCCGCAAGCCGGGCTCCGACGGCACCGACGCCGGGACGGTGAAGTCGGTGTTCTACACCGCCGGCGCCAACCCGGACGACGCCCTGTGCGGCAACCGTCCCGAGTGGGCGGGCAGCCCGTGCGCCACCCTGTCCGGCGGCGCGGTCACCGGCGCCGACGGCACCCGGATGCCGACCACCCTGCCGGTCAAGCGGGTCACCCGGTACTCGCCGTTCGGCGAGCCCGAGGAGACCACCGAGACCAACGCGGGCAAGTCGCGGAAGACCGTCGTCACGTACGACGGCGCCGACCGGATCACCTCGACCGAGATCACCTCGGACGAGGGCGTGGCGATGCCGAAGGTCACCACCGAGTACGACCCGGCGACGGGTGACGCGGTGCGGACCACGGCCGACGGCAAGTCGCTGGTGCGCGTCATGGACGCGCTCGGCCGGCTGATCTCCTACACGGACGCCGACGGTGGGACGACCACCACGGAGTTCGACAGGTTCGGCAAGCCGGTCAAGGTCAGCGACCCGACCGGATCCACCACCTACACCTACGACCGCGCGAAGGAGCCGCGCGGACTGGTCACCTCGATCAACGACAGCGTGGCCGGCGAGTTCACCGCCACGTACGGTCCCGACGGCCAGCTGGTCGAGCAGAGCTACCCCGGCGGCATCGTCCGCAAGGACAGCTTCAACGCGGTCGGCGAGGCCACCGGCCGCACCTACACCCGCACCTCCGACAACGCCGTGGTCTGGGCCCAGACCAGCGAGGTCTCCACCCAGGGCCAGGTGGCCAAGGACACCAGCTCCACCGCCACCCGCTCCTACCAGTACGACCGGCTCGGCCGGCTGGTGCAGGCCCGCCAGTCGACCACCACGACCGGCTGCGTCACCCGGCAGTACGCCTTCGACACCCACTCCAACCGGCTCTCGAAGACCACCCTGCCCTCGGCCCTCGACGGCGCCTGCGGCACCACCGGGGCCGTTGTCGAGAACCACACCTACGACAGCGCCGACCGCCTGACCGACCCGGGCTTCGGCTACGACGCCTTCGGGCGCACCGTGAAGACCGCCACCGGCGCCACCAACACCTACTGGGCCAACGACAAGGTCGCCGCCCAGGAGAAGGGGGACACCAAGCAGCAGTGGGCCCAGGACGCCGCCCACCGCCCCACCGCGTTCACCACGGCGAAGCGGCAGGCCGACGGGTCGTGGGCCAACGCCACCTCGAAGCTGAACCACTACGGTGACGACTCCGACGAGGTCCGCTGGACCGTCGAGGACACCACCCAGGGCACCCTGACCCGCAACGTCTCGGGTCCGGACGCCGACCTGGTGGCGACCACGAGCAAGACCGGTGACGTCCAGCTCCAGCTGACCGACCTGTTCGGGTCCGTCGTGCTCACCACCGACCCGGCCCTCACCAAGCCGGTGGTGCTGGACTTCGACGAGTTCGGCATCCCGCAGGACGGGCAGGGGGCTGTTCGCTACGGCTGGCTCGGCGGCAAGCAGCGCTCTGCCGAGGCCCAGGACGGCGACATCCTGATGGGTGCCCGCCTCTACAGCCCGGCCCTCGGCCGCTTCCTCCAGGTCGACCCGGAGCCGGGCGGCAACGCCAGCCCGTACGACTACTGCACCGGCGACCCGGTCAACTGCACCGACCTCGACGGCCACTGGGGCATGCCCAAGTGGCTGAAGAAGACCGTGCACGTGGTGGCCAAGGTCTCCGAGGTCGCCTCGTACATCCCCGGTCCGATCGGCTCGGCCGCCGCCGCCATCTCCGCCGTCTCCTACGCGGCGACCGGCAACTGGCGCAAGGCCGCCGAGATGAGCATCACCGCGGCGGCCGGCCTGGTCGGCGGCAACACGGCGGTCCGCGCCGGCTTCGCCGCGGCCCGCTACTCCCGCGGCGCCTCCCGCGTCCACCGGGCCGCCTCCCGGGTCCGCTCGGTGTTCCGCCGGACCGGCTGCAACTCCTTCGACCCGAGCACCCCGGTGCTGATGGGCGACGGCGGGCAGCTGCCGATCGGTGAGGTCCAGGTCGGCGACCTGGTGCTCTCCACCGACCCGGCGACCGGGCAGACCCGGCCGGAGCCGGTGCTCGACGTCATCTACGGCTACGGCACCAAGCACCTGGTCGACATCGAGACCGCCTCCGGTGCGGCGTTCGCCGACGACGCGGCCCCGCTGCGGGTCACCGCCGAGCACCCGGTCTGGGTGAGCGGCAAGGGCTGGACCGACGCCGCCCAGGTGCGCGTCGGCGACTCCCTGGTGACACCGGCCGGCACCCCGATCGCCGTCACCAAGGTCACCGACCTGGGCGAGCTCGCCGACCAGCTGGTCGTCAACCTCACCATCGGCGACCAGCACACCTACAGCGTCCGGGTGGGTGACGACTGGGTCGTCGCGCACAACAAGAACGCGTGCCGGATCGACCTGCCGCACATCCTCGGCGGGCACGGGGCGAAGAGCCGGGTGGCCGGCAAGAGCCGGTTCCGCTCGCGGAACGTCAAGGAGGTCAAGTACCTCATCCACACCACGATCAAGAAGGGCAAGAGCCGGGCCAACACCGGCGGCCGCGACGGCCGGATCTACGAGTACGACTTCGGCCGGATCGTCGGCCGGGACGGCAACGGCCGGCACACGACGCGGCTGCGCGTGGTCGTGAAGAACCACAAGGGCCGACGGACGGCCAGGACGGCGCACCCGTACTGACGATCAGTTCTTCCAGTTCTTCTGGGTCGATCAGTTCTTCTGAGCCGATCAGTTCTTCTGAGCCGACATGAACCGGATCGCCGGGGGCTGCACCGTCAGCCCCCGGCGATCCGCCGTATCACCGGAATCTGCGAGACTTCGAGCATCATGATCGAACTGTCCTTCTCCGCCGCCGATACCGGCGGTGCCGACCGGGGCCCGCGCGGGACCATGGATTTCGCGACGGCCGACCTCTACGACCTCACGTACGAGGCGTTCTGGGGTCCGTACACCTTCCGGATCGAGGGCGCCGACTTCAGCGGCACCGGTCCGGTCCTGGACCTCGCGCTCGGGCTGTCCATCGCGGCCCGGGAGCTGGCCGAGGCCAGGCGCACCCGCTACTCGGCCGCCGAGGGCGCGGGCGAGTACCTCTTCGAACGGCGGGGCGACACCGTCCGGATCCGCCTGGAGCGGGGGCCGGCGGGGACGGTGGCGTACACCGAGTTCGCCGAGGCGGCCCGGGCCTTCCTCGGCACGGTGCTGACCGGCCTGGGCACGAAGTTCCCCGAGCTGCGCCGCAACCCCGAGATCCGCCGGCTGCGGGACGTCGCGGCAGGGCGTTGAGCCGAGTGCTCGGCCGGGACCTCCCGGCCGGGCACTCCGCGGTGGGCGCCGCTATCCGTGTCGTTATCCGGAAGTCCGCTCGTTCAGACAGAGGATGTTGCCCTCACTGTCCTTGAACCAGGCCGCCCGCATGCCGTCGGCCTCGACGACGCCGTCGACGGTCTTCAGGCCCGGTAGGTCGTAGTCCTCGAACGCGACGCCCTTGGCGCGCAGCGCGGCCATCTCCGCGTCGAGGTCGGTCACCTTCCAACTGGCCAGGGTGTGCGCGGCCTGCCCGCCGCTGGGTGTCTCGTAGATGCCGAACTCCGTGCCTCCGCACTCGAAGCTCAGGTCGCCCTGCGGGCTGCTCTCGGTGAGCTTCAGGCCGAGGACGTCGGTGTAGTAGGCCTTGGCCCGCGCCAGGTCGGCGGCCGGGATGATGGCCACCAGGGGTGCGTCTCCAAGCATGCTGATCGCCTCCTCATACCTCCAGACTAGGGACGCCGGACCGCCGCCGCCCGGCAGCTCACGAGCACCGGCGACCCGGCCCCGGAGCGTGCCCGGCGGGTGGCGGGCGGTCACGCCTTCCCGGCTGTGCCTGACCGCTCGTGCCCGATCGCTCACGCCTGGCCGCCCGTGCCCGGCCACCTGTGCCCGACCGCCTGTGCCCGGCCCTTCCTTCTGACCGCTCACGGCGGGGCGAGCCGCCAGAGCGAGGTGACCTCGGCGGCGCGGGCCGCGCGGAGCGGATCGCCGGAGGCCCGGGCCGCGTCGAGCGCCTTCCGGTGGCGCGGACGGGTGTCGAGCCGGTCGAGGACGTGCAGGCCCGCGGCGGCGATGGCCCCGTGCAGCTCGGCGCGGGACCGCAGACCCAGGTGCTCGGCGAGGTCGGACAGCACCAGCCAGCCCTCGCCGCCGGGGGTGAGACGCTCCGCCAGCCCCTCCAGGAACCCGCGCAGCATCCGGCCGCCGGGGTCGTAGACGCCCTGTTCGAGGGCGGAACCGGGCGAGGCGGGCAGCCACGGCGGATTGCAGACCACCAGGCCGGCCCGCCCGCCACCCGGTGGGTAGAGCCCGGTGCCGGCCGGGAGGAGGCGATCGGCCAGGCCGAGCCGGACGGCGTTGTCACGGGCGCAGTCGAGGGCACGCGGGTTGGCGTCGGTGACCTGCACCCGCCCGACCCCGCGCCGCGCCAGCACGGCCGCCAGCACCCCGGTCCCCGTCCCGAGGTCGAACGCGATGCCGCCGGGTCCGCCCGCGGGCCCGGGCAGCGGCGCCCGGGCGACCAGGTCCACGTACTCGCCGCGGACGGGCGCGAAGACGCCGTAGTGCGGGTGGACGCGCCCGCCGAGCGCGGGGACCTCCACCCCTCGCTCGCGCCACTGCTGCGCGCCGATGACGCCGAGCAGCTCGCGCAGGGCGACCACCCGGGGCCCGTCCGGCGGGCCGTACGCCTCCTGACAGGCGCGCCGGACGTCGGGCGCCCGGCGCAGGCGCAGCGCGTGGTCCGCCTCCAGCGGCACCACGAGCCGCCCGAGGACGCGAGCGGTCCTGGCGCGCTCCCGCCGGTGCTCCAGGAACGCCTGGGCCGGGGTGGT
Organism: Kitasatospora sp. NPDC093806; assembly: GCF_040683335.1. Classification (NCBI taxonomy): domain Bacteria; kingdom Bacillati; phylum Actinomycetota; class Actinomycetes; order Kitasatosporales; family Streptomycetaceae; genus Kitasatospora; species Kitasatospora sp. NPDC093806. The sequence goes on along the minus strand of NZ_JBFBDO010000138.1, from coordinate 7,780 downwards.
CGCGGGCCGTCGGTGTGCCCTGCGCCGCCCGGTCCGGCGGGCGAGGGCGGCGAGCAGCTGGCGGGCGCCGTGGTAGTCGCCCCGCCAGAGGAGAGCGGCCCCGTCGACGGCCAGGCGGTGGGCGGCGTCGGCACGCATCCGGTCGTCGGCGAGGACGACCCGGTCGGGCGGCGGCGTGCCGTTCTCGCTGTGCCAACGGGCGGGCAGGGTGGTGGTGTTGGGGGCGGTGGTGGCGTGGGTGGTGTCGGGGGTGGTGGTGTCGGGCACCGGGACTCCTCGTGGTTGAACGTGCGGATGGGCACGAAGAACACGCCGACGAGGAGGGGAGCAGTGGTGGGTGGGTCGTCAGATGCGGTGAGGCTCCCCGGTCGTCGACGTGCGGACCGAGGAGTCGCCGAGCACCATGCCCGGCACCGCGCAGCCTGTCATGGGAAGCCCCTTCCTGAGTGGTTGTGGCGACAGTGTCACGTTGAGTGGTCGTTCCGCAAGCGAATTAATTGCTGACGGATCGTCACCACCTTTGCGGGATCCGCTCCAGGACGCCGTCCGCGAAGACGTCATAGAGCGGCAGGGTCTCCAGGTGCACGTAGCCGATGTGGCAGTCGCAGACCGGGAGCGGGCAGCCGCGCGGGGCGAGCCGGGCCCGGTAGGAGCCGTCGTAGAGGTTGCCGAGCTCCTCGCGGACGAAGTGGCAGCGGCGGACGGTGCCGTCGCCGTCCACCGAGAGGACGGACTCGCCGGTGCGGCAGGGGCGCCCGGCGCTGGGGTGGGCGTGCCGGCTGTAGCCGAAGTGCGGGTCGAGGGCGGCCCAGTCGGCGGCCTCGGCGTCGGTGTAGTGGCGGCCCTCGGCGGCGTTGATCCAGAGGTAGACGGCCGGGGACAGCTCGGCGCGCAGCCGCCGGGCCGCCGTCAGGTGCTCGGGCTGGCCGACCACGCCGACGCTGTACCGCACGCCCAGGGCGTCGAGTTCGCGGCACTTGGCGAGGAAGCGCTCCTCGGTGACCTGGCCGGGGTGGTAGGTGACCCAGAGCGCGAGGGAGGCGAGGTCCGCCTCGGCCAGCCAGTCGGTGCGGCAGCTGAGGTTGGTCTGGATCGCGACCCGCCGCACGTGCGGCAGCCGGCTCAGCTCGACCAGTGCCCGCCGGTACCAGGAGCGCACCAGCCCCTCGCCCCAGGGCGTGAACAGCACCGAGAGGGTGTCGCCGGTGCCGGCCCGGCCGGCCGCCCAGGCGGTGAAGCGCTCCAAGGCGGCGCGGTCGGCGCGCAGTTGTTCGGGCGTGTCACGGCGCTTGGCGAACGGGCAGTACGGGCAGTCGTAGTCGCAGGAGGCCAGCGGACCCCGGTAGAGCAGGGTGAGGTCGAGGGCCGGTCCGGGAGCGGCCGCGGCCGGTCCGGAGCTGGGTGCGGGCACGGGGACGGACGCGGGCATGCCGAGGAAGGTCATTTCGCCTCGTACTCCGCCATCAGCGTGCGGACCTCGGGCGAGAACAGCGCCGGGCCGACCGCGTCCGAGTGCGCCAGGCCCTCGGCGGAGAGCCGCACCCGGTCGACACCGGCGTTCGCGTCGTCGGCGAGGTCGAGCCAGCCGCGTGCCGCGAAGGCCGCCAGCTCGGCCGGGAAGTCCTCGGCCGGCGTGCTGCCGAAACGGGCCCGGTACTCGGCGACCGCCAGCCCGTCGGCCTGGAGCAGCGACTGGAGCAGGTGCCGCCGTCGGGACTCCTCCGGGGTCATCTCCCGGCCGACGACGGCGTGGTCGAAGGCCGCCGTGGCCACGTAGTCGTCGATGATCCGGCGCACCTCGGTGGCGTCGACCGCGTAGTCGAAGGAGTAGTGCAGCCGGGAGGTGTAGGACCGGGCCCCGCAGCCGAGTCCGACCATGCCGTCGGTCTGGCAGGCGTACTCGCTCGCGCCCGCCTGCGGGGAGGCCGCGCGGCGGAACATCCGCATCGAGACCTGCTGGTAGCCGTGGGCGAGCAGGTGGTCGCGGCCGGCCCGGTAGAGCGCGAGCCGCCGGGCGTCCCACTGGGCCGGGCTCTCCGCCTCGCCGCGCCGGGCCAGCCCGGTCAGCGGGCGGACGTAGAGCGGGTAGAGGTACAGCTCCTCGGGCTGCCAGGCGAGCGCGGCGTCCAGCGAGTGGAGCCAGCTGGTCTCGGTCTGCCCGTCGATGCCGTAGATGAGGTCGATGTTGAGGACCGGGAACCCGGCGTCGCGGATCCGGCCCAGCGCGGCCTCGACGTCGGCGCGCTTCTGCGGCCGGACCGCCGAGCGGGCCTCCGCGTCGACGAAGGACTGCACGCCCAGGCTCAGCCGGGTGGTGCCCCGCTCGGCGAGCACCGCGAGGCGGTCGGCGGTGGCGGTGGCGGGGGAGGCCTCGACGGACAGCGGCACCGCCCGCAGGTCGGCGCCCATCCGGTGCTCGGCGATGTCGCACAGCCGCTCCAGCTCGGCTGCGCTCAGGTAGGTCGGCGTGCCGCCGCCGAACGCGGCCAGCGCGAACCGGGCGCCCTCGTCCAGGGCGGCACGCACGGCGGTGGCCTGCCGGTCGAGGGCGTCCAGGTAGGCGGTGGTCAGGCCGTCCGGCCCGCCGATCCGGGTGAACAGGTTGCAGAAGCCGCAGCGCACCTCGCAGAACGGGATGTGCAGGTAGAGCGAGAGCGCGTGCTGCGGCTCGCCCGCCCACAGCTCCCGCAGCGCGGGGCGGTCCGACAGCTCGCGGTACGCCGTCTTGTGCGGGTACGCGTAGACGTAGGACTGGTAGGGGGAGTCGGGTGCGGCCTGGACGGGAGCCGCGGTCGGGGCCTGGACGGTGGTCATGCGGTCTCCTCGGCGGAGGGCGGCACGGGCGGGTTGGTGCTCGGGGAGAGCGTCGCGGGGAGCGTGAAGTGGGCGTACGGCACCGTCCAGACCACCTCGTGGCCGATCCGGTGGCCGGTGTAGCCGTCCTCCCCGTAGGCCGTGCCGTGGTCGGAGCAGACGATCGCGAAGCACGGCCGGCGCGCGCTCATCGCCGCGAACAGCCGGCCGATGTGGGCGTCGACGTACTCCAGCGCGGCGGCGTGGCTGGCCCGGCTGTCGCCGTGCTCGCGGGTGGCGCCGGGCAGGTGGAACCAGTTCGGCTGGTGTAGCGCCGAGACGTTGACGAAGAGGAACAGCGGCCGGTCGGGTGGCTGCTCGGCGGCGACCTGCTCGGCCCGGGCGACCTGGGCCTCGAAGGAGGTGGGGGAGGGGACGCCCATCTCCGGTGCCCAGTGGCTCTCCTGGAACAGGCCGGGCAGCACCGAGCCCAGCGGGCCCTGCTTGTTGAAGAAGCCGACGCCGCCGATGCAGATCGTCCGGTAGCCGGCCGCGCCGAGCGCACCCGGTAGGTCCGGGGCGTCGAACACCCAGGTGCGCGGCGCGGTGCTCTCCGATCCGGCGAACCGGGCGGCGAACAAGCGCGGGTGCGGCCCGCCCGGCGACGCCGGGGTCGGCAGGAAGCCGGCCAGGATCGCCTGGTGGGCGGCGTAGGTGAAGCTGCCGGGCGAGTGCCGCCGCTCCCAGCGCCCGCCGGGCAGGTGGGCGGCCAGGTTCGGGATCCGCCCGGCGGCGGCCAGCTCCTCGGCCACGTCGAAGCGCAGGGTGTCCAGGGTGACGAGGAGCAGGTCGTGGCTGCCCACGACGGCGTTCATGTCGGGGTCGGCGGGGGAGGGGCTGGTCCGGTGGTTCATCGTGGCTGTTCCGTACGTGGGTGGTTCGGTTCTTCGGAGGTGGGTGCCCGTTCGGTGGCGGGCGTTTGTTCGGGGGCGGGTGCTTGTCCGGGCCCGGGGGCGGGCGGCGCGCCGAGGGCGGCGAGCTGGGCCGCGTAGGTGTCCAGGCCCTCGGCCGGGCCGCCCGGCAGTCCGGTGAGCTTGGGCAGCAGATCGCCGAAGGCGTTGACCTCGCCGACCAGGGACCGCCGCCAGTCGGCGGTCGGCAGCACGTCGACGCCGACCATCGGCGAGCCGGGGAAGCAGTCGGCCGCCCGCTCCGCCGTCTCCAGCAGGGTCGGCCAGGCCCGTCCGGCGGCCTCCCGGGCGGCCTCGACGCTGCCCCGGGCACCGCCGAGGTGGAGGTTGGTCATCGGCTGGGCGCTGGTCCTGACCACCACATGGGTGGCCCGCCCGGCGACCACGACGACCCGCAGATCGGCCGAGCGGCCCGCCTGGGAAGCCTTCGGGATCCACTGTTCGACGTGCAGCCCGTCCGGGGCGAGCCGGTCGACCAGCTCCGCCACCAGCCGCTCGTCCTGGTAGCGGCGGACCCGCAGGGAGTTGAACAGTCGGCCGTCGGTGAGCTCCACCGAGGTGGTGGCCCGCAGCTGCCCGCGCGGCCCGAACTCCAGCGCCACCACGCCCGAGGCGGAGGAGCCGTGGGCCGGTTTGACGAAGACCCGGCGCAGCCCGGCCTCGCCCAGCCGCGCGCGCAGCTCCTCCCAGCCGGTGACGGTGCCGCCGGCCAGGGCGCGCGGGACCGGCACACCGGCGGCCGACAGCAGCGCGTGCGCCCGCCGCTTGTCGAACATCACGGCGATCTCCTCCGGATCGCCGAGCAGCCGGACCCCGGGCGTCCGGGCCAGGGCGCGCAGTGCCGCCGTCACCCCGGCGTACCAGGCCGCGCCGCCCTCGACCCTGGTCGGCGCGTAGCCCGTGCCGAGCGCCGGGCCGCGCAGCAGCGCGTCCACCGCCTCGTCCTCGCCCGGCGACTCGATCCGCAGCAGGCCCCCCTCGGGCAGCCGGTGGGTGCCGCGCAGCAGGTCGATCCAGGGCAGGACGGCGGGCTCCGGCAGCCCGGCGGCCCGGGCGGCGGCCGCGAACAGCGTGACCCGGCGGTGGCCGGGATTGCCGAGCACGGTCAGCCGGCCGGACGGCGGGAGCCGGTGGGCTGCCCGGCCGGCCCGGCCGCTCGGGACGGTCGGACCGTCCGGGTGGCCCGGGACGGTCGGGCGGACCGAGCCGTCCGGACCGGTCGTCTGCATCGTCACCCCCCTACTCGCCCACCGCGACGTAGCGCCACTCGTCGTCTTCGTCCTCCTCGGCCTCGGAGAGGTCGAGTTCCACGCCGGGCAGGGCCTGGCACAGCCGCTCCTGGAGGGCGTCGGTGAGGTAGTGGTGGTGCAGGTCGAGGGACTTGAGGTGGGTCAGCGGCTGGCCCTCCAACAGCGCGGTCGCGCCCTCGTCGCTCAGCACACCCATCGACAGGCTCAGCGACTCCAGCCGCGCGACGACCGGCGCGTGGGCGACCGCGGCGGCGATCTCGTCCTGGAACTCGCTGTTCTGCAGGCCGAGGTGGCGCAGCGCCGGCAGTCGGGTGCCGTCGAGGAACGGCGCCACGTCACCGATCGTCGCGTCCCCGCCGTACTCGTCGGTGCCGAACCACAGCTCCAGGCTCTCCAGGGCGGGCAGTTCGGCGGCGGCGACCCCGCGCACCAGCTCGGCCGGCAGCCCGCCGGACTCGAACCGCAGCGTCACCAGCCGGTCGTGCCGGACCGGATCGAGCCGCAAGCCGTCGCCGCCGCGCACGACCAGCTCGGTCAGGCCCGGGAACGCCGTCACCACCGGGGTGAGGTCCGACATCCGCAGCCAGGAGATCTCGCAGCTCTCGGACGTCACGTCGGCGACGTACAGTGCCTCCAGGGCGGGGAACCGCCCGGCGTCGGCGACGACCGTGGCGAGCGCGCGTTCCACCGGGGTGTAGTCGTCGACCCACCAGGGGCCGATCAGCAGCGCGCGCACCGCGCCGGGATCGACGGCGGTCAGGAAGTCCGCCCAGAGCGCGTCGAAGCCGCGCGCCGAGCCGTACTCCACCGCCAGCCGCCAGGCGACGGCACCCGCGTCGGGCAGGTCGGTGAGGTATGGATCGCCGTTCTCGTCGGTGGCGAAGTCGAGGACGGGCAGGGCGTGGAACTGCCTGCGGTGGCGGTGGTGGATGGTCACGGTGTCCCCCTGGGCTGGGTGGTCGGCGGCTGGTGGCGGGTCGGGTCGCCCCGCCTACTCCGCGACCGCGACGTAGCGCCACTGGTCGTCGGGCTTGCCGGGCTCGGAGAGGTCGATCGCCGTTCCGGGCAGGGCCTGGCGCAGCCGCTCCTGGAGGGCGTCGGTGAGGTAGTGGTGGTGCAGGTCGAGGGACTTGAGGTGGGTGAGCGGCTGGCCCTCCAGCAGGGCCGTGGCGCCCTGGTCGGTGAGCACGCCCATCGACAGGTTCAGCGAGTCCAGCCGGGCGACGACGGGCGCGTGGGCGACGGCGGCGGCGATCTCGTCCTGGAGCTCGCTGTTCTGCAGGCCGAGGTGGCGCAGCGCCGGGAACCGCGCGCCGTCGAGGAACGGCGCCAGGTCGTCGAGCGTCGTGTCGCCGCCGTAGTTGTCCACCCCGAGCCAGAACTCCAGCCGCTCCAGCGCGGGCAGTTCGCTCGCCGTGACCGCGCGCGGCACCGCCGCCGGCAGGCCGCCCGACTCGAAGCGCAGCGCCCGCAGGTGCTCGTGCCGGACGGGCTGGAGCCCGACGCCCTCGCCCTCGGCCGCGTCGCCGGAGCCGCGCACGACCAGCTCGGTGAGCAGTGGGAAGGTGGTCAGCACCGGCGTCACGTCGACCATCTCGATCCAGGACATCTCGCACTCCTCGAACGTGATGTCCCCGATGAACAGTCCGCGCAGCGCGGTGAGGCGGTCGGCCGCGCCGAGGATCGCGGCCAGCGGGTCGGCGAAGCTGTCCGGCCCGTCCTCCGACCACTCGCCGATCACCACGGCGGTGACCCGGCCGGGGTCGACCGCGTCGAGGAACTCCTGCCACCGCTCGACCCAGCCCTTGGCCGCGTCGTACTCGATGGCGATCTTCCAGGCCACCGCGGCCGGGTCCGGCAGCTCGACGCCCTCGTCGACGGCCGCGACGAAGTCGAAGACCGGCAGGCCGTGGAACGCCTCGATGTGGTTGTTGACCGTCATGCGCTGCTCCTCAAGGGGGTCTGTGCGAGCCGAACAAGTGTCTACCAGCCGCCACCGACAATCCGGCGTCCGGGGCGGCGCCCGGGCGCGTTGCCCACCGGTCCGCGGGGCCCCGGAGCTCCGCCCGGCCCGCTGCGGGCCGCATTGTCAGACCCCTGCCCTATGGTCCGGGTCGTGGGAATCCGAGGTGTCGTCGAGTCGGCGAGGGAGAGTTGATGTTCCGTCAGGGAGACGTGCTGATGGTGCCGGTCGGGGAGACGGCGGTGCCGGGCCGGGTGGCCGGGCTGGCCGCACAGCCGCGGGACGCGCGGGGGCGGCTGGTGCTGGCCCTCGGCGAGGTGACCGGCCACGCGCACGCCGTGGTCGGGCCCGGCGAGCTGCGGCGCGAGCCGGGGTTGTTCGGCGCGGCGTGGCTGCACCTGCCGGACGGCGGCCGGGTGGTGCACGAGGAGCACGCGGCGATCCCGCTGCCCAAGGGCTGGTACCGGGTGGTCCGCCAGCGCGAGTACGTGCCGGGGGCGGTGCGCATGGTCGCCGACTGACGGCCGGCAGGCCCGGCGTCGGGCGGCCGGGTGCCGCCGAGGGTGGCTGCGGGCCAGGCAACAGGGCAGACGGCAGGACAGACGGAGGGCGGGCGCGCGGCGTCCGCGGCGCGGCCGGGCGGGTGCCCGGGCGGGAACGGAGCATGAGATGACGACGGTGACCGGACAGGCGGCGCGGGACCACGGGGCGGCCGAGCCCACCGGGCCCGCCGAGGTGACGGCCCGCTGGCGGGCGGGAGCGGCGGCCAGGCCCGCCGCCCGGTACGCGGCCCGTACCGCGTG
>NZ_JBFBDO010000137.1:0-17574 GCF_040683335.1 Kitasatospora sp. NPDC093806 | reverse complement strand
GAGCGCGGGGGGCCGCGGCCGCCGGCGGTGCCGCTGTCGCTGCCGGGCCTGGCCCGGGCCGAGGAGGAGACCAGCAGCGAGGCGGTGGCCCGCAAGGAGCGGACCGCCCGGACGGCGCTGGAGACCGCGCGGCGGTGGGGGCTGGCCGAGTCGCCGCTGCCGGCGCCGCCGCGTCCGGCGAGCCGGCCCGAGCTGCGGGCCGCGCAGGGCGTGAAGCTCGCGGACGGGCTGCCCCCGGTGGTCTACCGGGTGCCCACCGAGGAGAAGATCGTCTTCCTCACCGTGGACGACGGCGCGGAGAAGGACCCGGAGTTCAACCGGATGGCCGCCGAGCTGGGCATCCCGCTCTCCACCTTCGTCGCCGACTACCTGGCCCGCTCCGACTACGGCTACTTCCGGCAGCTGGCCGCCCAGGGCGACGCGGTGAACAACCACACCATCAACCACCGCAACCTCAAGGTCCTCGACTACGGCACCCAGCGCGAGGAGATCTGCCGCCAGCAGGACCAGCTGGAGGACCAGATCGGCGCCCGCCCCCGGCTGTTCCGGCCCCCGTACGGCGAGTACAACGCGGACACCCTGCGGGCGGCCGGCTCCTGCGGCATCGAGGCGGTGCCGCTCTGGAACGAGGAGGCGTTCCCGGACCGGATCGAGTACCGCTACGAGGACCAGCGGCTCCACCCGGGCGACATCATCCTCACTCACTTCCGCGGCACCGACCTGTGGAAGGGCAGCATGCCGGACCTGCTGCGCAAGGTCGTCGACGAGGTCACGGCGCAGGGCTTCGCGCTGGCCCGCCTCGACGACTATCTGTAGGGACGGCGGCCGGAAGCGGGGCGGGTCAGTCGAGTGAGAGGGCGTCCAGGTATACCCAGGCGCCCTCGTGCCGGACGAACCGGCTGTGCTCGGTCAGCGCGCCCTCCTCCGGACCGTCGGTGTAGTGGGCCCGGAAGGCCACCGTGCCCTCGGTGTGGAACGGCCCGCCCTCGGTGGTGGAGAGCACCTCCAGCCGGACCCAGCGCAGGCCCGGGTCGAAGTCGACGGTGTCCGGCCGGGTGTCGGGGTGCCAGCTGCGCAGCAGGTAGGCCTCGTCGTGGGCGGCGAAGGCGCTGAACCGCGAGCGCATCAGCGCCTCGGCGGTGGTCGCGGCGGCCTGGCCGCGGTGCAGCCGGCCGCAGCACTCGCCGTACGTGCCGGGCAGGCCGCACGGGCAGGGGGAGGAGGGGAGCAGGCGGGGCGCGGGCGCGGTGGCGCGGGGCGCGGAGCGGCGTCGGGACATGGGGTCCATTCTGGCGCCTCGCGGGACAACGGTCGCCCACCGGTCATCCATCGACCGGTCACCGGCCCGGCACCGGCTCCACACCGGGCCGGGATGATCCCGACAAACGCCGTGATACCCGCCCTGGCCTGGGGCGATGCCGGAAAAGCGAGTGGCGGCCGGTCCCCGGGAGCCCCTAGAGTCGGCCCGCCCGTCGTCCGGATGGGATCTTCGAGCGGGGGAGCGGTGTCGATGGTGTGTGTGGTGTGCGGGGCGCGGCCGGTGGCGGGGGAGAGCGCGCGCTGCTTCGCCTGCGCGGAGGCGGCGCCGAACTGGCCGCGGGACTACCGCTCGGCCCAGGGGCTCGCGGTGGCGGTCACCGTGCTGCTGGTGCTGAGCGGGCTGCTCGCGCTGGCGCTGCTGGTGAGTGATGTGTTCGGGCTCCGGGCGGTCGACGCGGTGCTCGCCGACGGGGCCGACACGGAGGCGTTCGACGCGCTGGACGCGTTGGAGTCGCTCTGGTCCCTGACGGCTGGGCTCTCGGTGCTCACCCTGGTGGCGACGGCCGTCCTGTTCGTCCTCTGGTTCCAGCGGATCCGGGCCAACGCCGACCTGTTCGCGCCGCACGGGCACAAGCACAGCTCGGGCTGGGCCGTCGGGGCCTGGTTCACGCCGGTGGTCAACCTGTGGTTCCCGTGGCGGCTGGTGGTGGACTGCTGGCAGGCCAGCGCTCCGGTCGACGCGGAGGGGCAGCGCCGGATCGTGTCGCAGGCGCTGGTGTCGACCTGGTGGGTGAGCTGGGTCGGCTCGCTGGTGCTGGGGCGGGTCGCCTCCGTGGTGAGTCGGAGTGTGGCGTCCGAGGCGATGGGCCGGAGCGCGGCGTTCGAGGAGGTGCGGAGCGCGCTGCAGTGGGAGATCGCGGCGAGCGCCCTGCGTGCGGTGGCCGCGGTGCTGGTGGTGCTGGTGGTGTGGCGGCTGACGGGGATGCAGCAGGCCCGGGCGGCGATGGTGGTCCGGCTGGCGTTCCGGCCGGGCCAGGTGGCCGTGCCGGGGGTGCCGACCGTCGGTTCCTGACGCGTCCGTCGCGCACGCGCGGCCGTTCGGGGTGTCCTCAGGACGCCCGGAACGGCCGCGTTTGTCGTTTTCCCGGACGTCCCGGAGGGCGGATTGGGGCCAGGAGGCGGCCGGTGCCCCAGGCGTTCGGGACCGTGGGTGACCGACCGTGGAGGCACGCCCGCCGCCCTCCGCCCTCGGGGGCGCCAGGATGGCCTGAAAATGACTGGACTCCGACAATTCCTGGGTCAAGGATCCGCCGGGGGCCCGGACCGGACGTGACGGGGTGCATCTGACGGACCGTTGGAGAAGAACGTAGCGGCCCGCGCTCCCGATGCCAAGGGGCCTGACAATCCGTAGGAAATCGCCGACGAACTGTCACTCCCGCGCACCGCTGACGAGTGCGACGGAGGTGATCTTTCCGGCATATCGAACGAGTGACGGAAATGTGCTGGTCATTCGAAGATCTTTACCCCACCATCTCCGAGGGCACACCGCTCATTTCTCGCCGACCACAAGTCGGTGCAGCAGCACCCCTCAGGAGAGTTGATGAGTTCGACGGGACTTCCTCCACTGGATCCGGCAGCGTCGCTGGCCGAACTGGTCGCCGCTCAGGTCAGACGCACACCGGACGCCACCGCCGTGATCGACGGCACGCGCCGGCTGACCTACCGTGAACTGGGCGTGGCGGTCGACGCGGTGGCGGGCCGCCTGGCCGCCGCCGGGGTCCGGGCCGAGACGCTGGTCGGGGTCTGCCTGCCGCGCACCGCGGACCTCGTGGTCGGCGTGCTGGCGGTGCTGCGGGCCGGCGGCGCGTACGTCCCGCTCGACCCGGCGTACCCGCGCGACCGCCTGGAGCTGGTGATCGGCGACGCGCAGGCGCCCGTCGTGATCACCGACCGCGCCCACGAGCACCTGCTGGCCGAGGCGGGCGCCACCCTCCTGCACATCGACGGCGACACCACCGCCGCCCCGCTCGCCCCGAACGCCCCCGGCGACACCACCGCCGACGCGCTCGCCTACGTGCTCTACACCTCCGGCTCCACCGGCCGCCCCAAGGGTGTCGCGGTCACCCAGCACGGCGTCAACGCGATGCTCCGCTGGGCCGCCGGCACCTACACCGCCGCCGACCTGGCCGGCGTGCTGTTCGGCACCTCGGTCTGCTTCGACATCTCGGTGTACGAGCTGTTCCTCCCGCTCGCCGTCGGCGGCACCGTCGTGGTCGCCGAGAACGTCCTCGCCCTCCCCGAGCTGCCCGCCCGGGACGAGGTCACCCTGGTCAACACCGTGCCCAGCGCGATGGCGGCGCTGCTGCGCGGCGACGGCCTTCCCGGCGGCGGGGGTCTGCCGGGCGGCGTGCGCGTGGTCAACCTGGCCGGCGAGGCGCTGCCCCGGCACCTGGCCGACAAGGTCTACGCCCAGCCGCACGTCGAGCGCCTCTACAACCTGTACGGCCCCACCGAGGACACCGTCTACTCCACCTGGGCGCTGGTCGGCCGCGACGAGAGCGGCGAGCCGGTGATCGGCCGCCCGCTCGACGGCACCCTCGGCCACGTCCTGGACGAGCAGCGGATACCCGTGCCCGACGGCGGCATCGGCGAGCTGTACCTGTCCGGCGAGGGCCTGGCCCGCGGCTACCACGGCCGCCCCGACCTCACCGAGGAGCGCTTCGTCCACGTCGACGGCCTGCGCTGCTACCGCACCGGCGACCTGGTCCGCCGGCTGCCCGACGGCAACCTGGAGTACCACGGGCGGGTCGACCACCAGGTGAAGGTCCGCGGCTTCCGGGTCGAGCTGGGCGAGATCGAGGCGGTGCTCGCCGCCCACCCCGCGGTCGAGGCCGCGGCCGCCGTCGTCCAGCGCGACGAGGCCGGCGACTACCTGGCCGCCTTCGTCCAGCCCGCGCCCGCCTCGGCCGGCCTCGCCGAGCCGACCCCGGCCGAGCTGCGCGCCCACTGCGCCGCCGCGCTGCCCGGCTACATGGTCCCGCTGGCCGTCGCCGTGCTGGCCGAGCTGCCGCTCACCCCGAACGGCAAGACCGACCGCAAGGCGCTGCCCCCGGTCGCCCGCAGCCGCGCCGACCACGAGCTGTTCGTCGCCCCGCGCACCCCCGTCGAGACCCGGATCGCCGAGATCTGGCAGACCCTGCTCGGCCTCCCCGAGGTCGGCGTGCACGACGTCTTCCTCGACCTCGGCGGCCACTCGCTGCTCGCCGCCGGACTGCTCGCCCGGATCGAGCGCGAGTTCGGCACCCGGGTGCCGCTCGCCGAGTTCTTCGCCGCGCCGACCGTCGCCGCGCTGGCCGTCCGGGCGGCCAACGGCGGGGGCGGCCGGCCGTCCGTCGCGCCGCCGCGGCGGGACGCGCAACTGCCGCCCGCCGCCACCCAGTTCCAGCGCGAGCTGTGGCTGCACGAGTCCGTCCACACCGGCACCCCGATGTACAACGTGCCGCTGCGCATCCGCGCCGAGGGCACCCTCGACCGGGAGGCCCTCGGCCGCGCGCTGACCGAAGTGGTCCGCCGCCACGAGGTGCTGCGCACCGCGCTGCGCGGCGCCGCGCCGTCGACCGGCTCGTGGGGCGACGAGGTCCGCGTCGAGATCCGCCCGCCGTACGCCGTCGAGGTCCCGCTGCTCGACCTCACCGGCGCCGACGAGCAGGCCCTGGACACCGCGCTGCGCGCCGAGGCCGCCCGCCCGCTCGACCCCGCCGAGGGCCGGCTGCTGCGCGCCCTCGCCGTGCGCACCGGACCGGACCGGCACGAGCTGCTGCTCACCGTCCACCACGGCGCCACCGACGGCTGGGCGGCCGGTCTGCTGCTCGCCGAGGTCGCCCGCGCCTACCGGGACGGCGAACTGCCCGAGCCCGCGCTCCAGTCCTCCGACGTCGCCCGCTGGGAGGAGCGCAACGTCGAGGCCGGCCGGGAGGCCGCCCGGCGCTGGGCCGAGCGGCTGGCCGGCATCGACGCCGAACAGCACCTGCCCGGCGACCGCCCGCACCCCAACCCGCAGGACACGGCCGGCCGCCGGATCGCCCGCCGGCTGGACACCGCCCTGGTCAAGGGCGCCGAGAAGTGGGCCGCCCAGGAGGGCGCCAGCCTCTACATGGCGGTGCTCGCCGCGCTCGGCGGCGTGCTGCACCGCTACACCGGCCGCACCGACGTCGCGGTGATCAGCCCGTTCGCGGTCCGCCCGGTGCCCGAGCTGGAGGACGTCGTCGGCTCGCTGATCAACACCGTCGCGCTGCGCTTCGACGTGGCCGGCGGCGACACCTTCCGCGAGCTGCTCGCCCGGGTCCGCCCGGCCGTGCTGGAGGCCGCCGAGCACAGCGGCCACCCGTTCGTCGACCACGCCCGCCGGTACGGCGGCTCGGCCGGCCTCACCGCCTCGCCGATCTCCCAGGTGCTGCTCGCGGTGCAGAACCACCCGGTGCCCGGCGTCCGGCTGCCCGGCCTCGACCTGACCTTCGTCGCCGAGGTGTGCAACAGCACCGCCAAGACCGACCTCTCGCTGTTCCTGGAGTTCCCGGTCGACGGCCCGCTGCTGTCCGCCGAGTACCGCACCTCCCGCTACGAGGCGCGCTCCGTCGAGGCGGTGCTCGACCACCTGGTCGCGCTGCTCGGCGCCGCCCTCGCCGACCCCGACCGCCCGCTCGGCGAGCTGGCCATGCTCACCGCGCCCGAGCTCGCCGCCGACGAACCGGTCAACCGCACCGAGGCGCCGATCCCGGACGCCCGGCTGCACCAGCTGGTCGCCGCCCAGGCCGCCCGCACCCCCGACGCGCCCGCCGTGTCGGCCGCCGACGGCACCCTGACGTACGCCGAACTCGACGCCGCCGCCGACCGGCTGGCCCACCTGCTGGCCGCCCGCGGCGCGGGCCCCGGCGGCCTGGTCGCGGTCGCCGTCCGGCGCGGCCGGCTGCTGCCCGCCGCCCTGCTCGGCGTGCTCCGCAGCGGCGCCGCCTACCTGCCGCTCGACGTCGACCAGCCGCTCGCCCGCAACCGGGGCGTCCTCGACGACGCCGGGGTCACCCTGCTGGTCGCCGAGACCGCCACCGCCGGCGACGAACTGCTGCACGGCCGGGAGGTCGTCCTGGTGGACGGCCCCGAGCACGCCGCCGCCCCCGCCGAGGCCCCCGCCGTCACCGTCGGCCCGGAGGACCCCGCCTACCTGCTGTACACCTCGGGCTCCACCGGCCGGCCCAAGGGCGTCGCCGTCCCGCACCGCGCGATCGTCAACTTCCTCACCTCGATGGGCCGCGAACCCGGCCTCACCGGGCAGGACGTGATGGCCGCCGTCACCACCGTCACCTTCGACATCGCCGGCCTGGAACTGTGGCTGCCGCTGGTCACCGGCGCCCGGGTGGAGATCGCCGACCGCGCCACCGCCACCGACGGCCCCGCGCTGGCCGGCTGGCTGGACAAGCAGGGCGTCACCCACCTCCAGGCCACCCCCGCCACCTGGCGGATGCTGCTGGACGCCGACTGGGCCGGCCGCCCCGGCCTGACCGCCCTGTGCGGCGGCGAGGCACTCACCGCCGACCTCGCCCAGGCACTGCTCGGCCGGGTCGGCACGCTCTGGAACCTGTACGGGCCGACCGAGACCACCGTCTGGTCCACCGTCCAGCGGGTCACCCCCGAACTCGCCGCCCACGGCGGCGTGGTGGCCCTCGGCGCACCCATCGCCAACACCCGGCTGCACCTGCTCGACTCCGGCGGCCGGCCCGTCCCGGTCAACGGCATCGGCGAGCTGTGCATCGCCGGCGCCGGTGTCGCCCTCGGCTACCACGGCCGGCCCGACCTCACCGCCGAGCGGTTCACCGCCGAACCCGGCCGCCCCGACGGCGCGCCGATGTACCGCACCGGCGACCTCGCCTGCCGCCGCGCCGACGGCCGGCTGGAGTACCACGGCCGGATCGATGCCCAGATCAAGCTGCGCGGCTTCCGGATCGAGCTCGGCGAGATCGAGGCCGCGCTCACCGCCGTCCCCGGGGTCACCGCCGGCGCCGCCCGGCTGGTCGAGACCCCGGCCGGACCGGTGCTGGCCGGCTACGCCGTCGCCGCCGGCCTCACCGAGGACGCGCTGCGCACCGTCCTCACCGACCGGCTGCCCGACTACATGGTGCCCGCCGCGCTGGTCCTGCTCGACGCGCTGCCGCTGACCCCCAGCGGCAAGGTCGACCGGGCCGCGCTGCCCGTCCCGCAGCTCGGCGGCGTCGGCGCCCCGCCGCAGGGTGACTGCGAGGAGCTCCTGGCCGACCTGTGGATCGAGGTCCTCAAGGTCGAACGGGTCTCCCGGCACGACGACTTCTTCGCCCTCGGCGGCCACTCGCTGCTCGCCACCAGGCTGCTCGCCCGGATCCGCGACACCTTCGAGACCGAACTGCCGCTGCGCGTCGTCTTCGAGGCGCGCACGCTGGCCGCCCTGGCCCGGCGCGTCGAGGACCAGCTCCTCGACGAACTGGACGACACTGAATTCGACACCGAGTTCGATGAGAGTGAACTCGCCGCAGCAGCAGGCGAGTTCTCGAACCCGGCCGACGACCCGGCCGCCGGTGCAACCGGCGCCCGAACGGGGGAGACCGCATGACCGACCAGCCCATCACCGGGCCCGCTCCGGACCCGGACGCCCGGCGCCAGGAACTGCTCCGCCGCCGCCTCGCCAAGGCCAAGGCCGCCAAGGCCGCCGCCGCGGCCGGCACCGGCCCCGAGCGCCACACCATCGCCCCGCGCCCCGCGGGCACCCCGGTGCCGCTCTCCTCGGCCCAGCGCCGGATGTGGTTCCTCGCCCAGTACGAGCCGGACAGCGCCGCCTACCACATCCCGCTCGCCCTGCACATCGACGGCGAACCCGACCCGGCCGCCCTCGGCGCCGCCCTCACCGACGTCCTCGCCCGGCACGAGGTGCTGCGCACCGTCTACCCGGTCGTCGACGGCGAGGTCCGCCCCGAACCGCTGCCCGCCGACCGGCTCACCCTCGCCACCGCCGACGTCCCCGCCGACGAGGTCGACGCCTGGCTGGAGGCCGAGGCCCGCCGCCCCTTCGACCTGGCCGCCGACCTGCCGCTGCGCGCCGCCCTGCTGCGCACCGGCGACGGCAGCGTGCTCAGCCTGGTGCTGCACCACATCGCCTCCGACGGCTGGTCGATCGGCGTCCTGTTCACCGACCTCGCCACCGCCTACGCGGCCCGCCGCACCGGTGCCGAGCCCGCCTTCACCCCGCTGCCGGTCCAGTACGCCGACGTCGCGCACTGGCAGCAGACCGAGCTCGCCGCCGAACTCGACCGCCAGCAGGCCTGGTGGCAGGAGCGGCTGCGCGGCGCCACCGCCACCGTCACCGTGCCCACCGACCGGCCCCGGCCGGCCGTCGCCGACACCCGGGGCGCCCGGTTCACCGCCGAACTCGGCACCGAGCGCACCCGCCGGATCCGGGCCCTCGCCGAACAGACCGGCAGCACCGTCTACATGGTGCTGCTCGCCGCCCTGCAGACCGTCCTCGGCCGGTACAGCGGCAGCGAGGACGTCACCGTCGGCACCCCGATCGCCGGGCGCACCCGCAGCGAGACCGAACCGCTGGTCGGCTGCTTCGTCAACACCCTGGCGATGCGCACCGACCTCTCCGGCGACCCGACGGTCCGCCAGCTCCTGGACCGGGTCAAGGACGCCACCCTCGGCGCCTACTCCCACCAGGACCTGCCGTTCGAGCGGCTGATCGACGCGCTCGGCCTGGAACGCGAACTCGCCCACACCCCGCTCTTCCAGGTCCTGCTCAACGTCCACAACCAGGCCGAGGCCCGCCCCGAGCTGCCCGGCCACACCGTCGGCTGGCGGCCGATCGGCACCGACACCGCCAAGTTCGACCTCTCGGTGGCTGTCGTCGACACCGGCGCCGACCTCGCCGCCGACCTGGTCTGGCGCACCGAGCTGTACGACGAGGCCACCATCCGCCGCGTCCTCGGCCACCTCACCACCGTGCTCGACGCGATGACCGAGGCCCCCGACCGGGCGCTCGCCGACCTGCCCCTGCTCACCCCGTCCGAGCAGCGCCAACTCGACGACTGGTCGGACACCCTGCGCGGCTGGGACCTCGGCGGCACCCTGCACGGCCTGGTCGAGGAACAGGCCCGCCGCACCCCGGACGCGCCCGCCGTCCGCGGTGCCGACGGCGTCCTCAGCTACGCCGAACTCGACCAGCGCGCCAACGCGCTGGCCCACCGGCTGCGCGAACACGGCGTCGGCCCGGACCGCCCGGTCGGCCTGCTGGTCGAGCGCTCCGCCGCCCTGGTCGTCGGCATGCTCGGCATCCTCAAGGCCGGCGGCGCCTACCTGCCGCTCGACCCGGTCTACCCGGACGAGCGCATCCACGGCCTGCTCGCCGCCGCCGGGGCCGCCGCCGTCGTCACCACCGACGACCTGCGCGACCGGCTCGCCACCGACCTCCCGGTGCTGGTACCCGGCGCCGAACGGCGCCCCGACGCGCCCGAGACGGACGTCCGCCCCGAGCACCTCTGCTACCTGATCTTCACCTCCGGCTCCACCGGCGCCCCCAAGGGCGTCGCCGTCGAGCACCGCAACTACCGCAACTACCTGCACGGCCTGCGCGAGCGGATCGGCGGCGACCAGCAGGGCTGGAACTGGGCCCTGGTCTCCACCTTCGCCGCCGACCTCGGCACCACCAACGTGTTCGGCGCCCTCACCGGCGGCGGCTGCCTGCACCTGCTCACCCGCGACCAGGCCACCGACCCGGAGGCCTTCGCCGCCTACGCGGCCGAGCACCGGATCGACGCCATGAAGCTGGTCCCCAGCCACCTGGAGGGCCTGGCCGCGCACGGCACCGGCCTCGGCGGGATCCTCCCCGCCCGGCTGCTGATCTGCGCCGGCGAGGCACTGCGGCCCGACCTGGTCGCCCGGATCCGCGCCGCCCGCCCCGACCTGCCGCTGCACAACCACTACGGGCCCACCGAGACCACCGTCTCGATGCTCGGCACGCCCGTGCCCGCCGACCTCGGCGACGCGGCCACCGCGCCGCTCGGCCGGCCCTTCGGCAACGTCGGCGCGCACGTCCTGGACGCCCGCCGCAGGCCCGTCCCGGTCGGCGTCCCCGGCGAGCTGTACGTCTCCGGCGGCGGCGTGGCCCGCGGCTACCTCGGCCGCGACGACCTCACCGCCGAACGCTTCCTGGAGGTGGACGGCCGCCGCTGCTACCGCACCGGCGACCTGGTCCGCCGCCGCCCGGACGGCGCCATCGAGTTCCTCGGCCGGATCGACCACCAGGTCAAGATCCGCGGCTTCCGGGTCGAGATCGGCGAGGTCGAGGCCGAACTGACCGCCCGTCCCGAGGTGCGCGAGGCCGTCGTGGTCGCCCGCGGCGAGGGCGCCGCCCGCTCCCTGGTCGGCTACCTCGTCCCGGCCGACCCGGCCGCCGCGCCCGAACCGGGCGAGCTGCGCGCCGCGTTGCGCACCCGGCTGCCCGACTACATGGTGCCGGCCGCCCTGGTCGTCCTGGACGCCCTGCCGCTGAACGCCAACGGCAAGGTCGACCGGGCCGCCCTGCCCGAGCCGGTCGCCGTCCAGCCGGTCTCCGGCGGCGGCGAGCTGACCACCGAGACCGAGCACACGGTGGCCGCGGCCTACCGGCAGGTGCTCGCCGTCGACGAGGTCGGCGCGGCCGACGACTTCTTCGCGCTCGGCGGCGACTCCTTCTCCGCCGTGCACGTCGTCCGGCTGATCAGCAAGAGCCTCTCGGTCATCGACCTGTTCCAGCAGCCCACCGTCCGCGAACTCGCCGCCCTGCTCGACGCCCGGGCCGGCGGCACCGCCGACGAGGGCCCGCGCAGCCTGGTACACAAGCTCACCCGCGGCAACGCCCCGGCGAAGATCAACGTGGTCTGCGTGCCCTACGGCGGCGGCAGCCCGATCACCTTCCAGCCGCTCGCCGACGCCCTGCCGGCGGGCCACCGGCTGTACGCCGTCGAACTGCCCGGCCACGACCCGAGCCGCCCCGACGACGAACTCGCCGAACTCGACGCGCTCGCCGACACGCTGACCGCCCAGGTGATGGAGAAGGTCGACGGCCCGGTGCTGGTCTACGGTCACTGCCTCGGCGGGGCGCTCGCCACCGCCCTCGGCTCCCGGCTGGAGGCGGCCGGCGCCGACCTGCGCGGCGTCGCCCTCGGCGGCACCTTCCCGGCGGCCCGGCTGCCCGGACGGTTCGCCGAGTGGATGGCCCGCAAGATGCCCGGCGACCGGATGCTCTCCAACCGCTCCTACCTCGACTACCTGCGGGCCATGGGCGGCTTCACCGACGTCTACGACCAGGCCGAGCAGGACTTCCTGGTCCGGGCGCTGCGCCACGACGTCCGCCAGGCCGAGGAGTTCTACACCCGCGCCTACGGGGACGGCCGGCCGCCGAAGCTCGACGCGCCGATCCTCTGCGTGGTCGGCGAGAAGGACCGCTCCACCCTGCTCTACCAGGAGCGGTACACGGAGTGGGAGCACTTCGCCGACACCGTCGACCTCGCCGTCATCCCGCGCGCCGGGCACTACTTCCTCAAGCACCAGGCCGAGGAACTCGCCCGGGTGATCGCCGGGTTCACCACCGACGGCACGGTCGCCGAGCCGGTCGCCGACAAGCGCCCGGCCGCCCGGACCGAGCTGGGCACCTTCGCCAAGGTGGCGATCGGCCAGTTCGTCTCGATGATCGGCACCAGCCTCTCCACCTTCGCCCTCGGCGTCTGGGTCTACCAGCAGACCGGCTCGGCCTTCGACTTCGCGATGATCTCGGTCGTCGCGGTGCTGCCCGCCGTCCTGCTGCTGCCGATCGCCGGCGCGGTGGCCGACCGGGTCGACCGCCGCCGGATCATGATCGTCACGGACACCGTGGCCGCGGCCGGCATGCTCGGCCTCGGCCTGCTGCTCTGGGCCGACCTGTTGGAGATCTGGCACATCTACCTGGTGGCCTGCATCGGCTCCACCTGCTCGGCCTTCCAACGCCCCGCCTACCTGGCCTCCATCACCCAGCTGGTGCCCAAGCGCTACCTCGGCCAGGCCAACGGCCTCGCCCAACTCGGCACCGGCGCGGGCGACATGATGGCGGTGCTGGCCGGCGGCGTGCTGGTCTCGCTGATCGGCCTGCACGGCGTCGTCCTCTTCGACATGGCCACCTTCCTCACCGGCGTCACCTGCCTGCTGCTGGTCCGCTTCCCGGACGCCATGTTCGACAAGCAGGAGGAGCCGCTGCTGCGCGAGGTGGTCACCGGCTGGCGCTACATCGTGCGCCGGCACAGCCTGGTCGCCATGGTGGTCTTCTTCGTGGTGTTCAACTACCTGTTCGCGGTCGCCACCGTGCTGATCACCCCGATGGTCCTGGCCAGCGGCTCGGCCGTGCAGCTCGGCGTCATCACCGCCCTCGGCGGCGTCGGCGCCATGGTCGGCGGCCTGGTCATGGCGTTGTGGGGCGGCACCCGCCGCCGCACCACCGGCATGATCGGCTTCACCTCGGTCGTCGGCCTCGCCGCCGTCCTCGCCGGCAGCCGCCCCGAGGCCGTGCTCACCGCCTGCGGACTCTTCGTCCTCTGGGCGGCCATGATGATCCTCAACTCGCACTGGATGGCGCTGATCCAGACCAAGGTCGGGATGGAGCTCCAGGGCCGCGTCCTGGCCACCAACCAGATGCTCGCCATGTCGATGATGCCGCTCGGCTTCCTCACCGCCGGACCGCTCTCCGACCACGTCTTCGAGCCGCTGATGCGCCCCGGCGGCGCGCTCGCCGACTCCGTCGGCCTGGTGCTCGGCACCGGACCGGGCCGCGGCGCCGGCCTCCTGCTCGTCCTGGTCGGCCTGGTCCTGGCGGTGTGGGGTCTGCTCGGCCTCGCCTACCGGCCGCTGCGCCTGCTGGAGGACATCCTCCCGGACGCGCTGCCGGACGCCGAGATCGGAGACAAGGACGCCATCCAGGCCGAGGCCGACCGGCAGCTCGCGCTCGCCGAGGCCGCCCGGTCCGGCCGGCACAAGGGCGCCACCGGGCTGCCCCGCCCCTCCGGCACCCCGGAACCGGTCGAGGACGACCCGGCCGACCGGGTGCACGCCGCCAGCGGCCGCCGCTGACGGCTGCTGACGGCTGACAGCTGACGGCTACCGGCTGACGCACAGCACGCGCGCCCCGTCCCCTCCCCGTGACCAGCGGGAGGGGGCGGGGCGCGCGTCGTCCGGCTACTTCCTGAACGAGTAGTTGAACTCCGCCGTCCCGAAGGCCTTCATCAGCCGGATCCAGAACGGCATCGTCATCTCCAGCGCCCGGGCACCCGCGATGTCCCCCAGGTCGATCACCGACTCCGCCGGCCAGCCGAAGGTGCCCAGCAGCGCCACCACCTCCGCCTTCGCGGCCGCGTCGTCCCCGGCCACGAACACGTTGTGCTCACCCGCCAGCCGCGCCGGGTCCACCATCAGCGGCGCGGTCAGCGTGTTCAGTGTCTTCACCACCCGGGCCTGCGGGAACTCCCGCTGGATCCGCTCGCCGACGCTGTCCGTGTTCACCGGGTCCAGCGTCAGCTCGCCCTCGGCGGAGAACACCAGCGGGTTGGAGACGTCCACCAGGACCTTCCCCGCCAGCCGCTCCGCGCCCGCCGCCCGCAGCGCCTCCAGCGCCACCGTCCCCGGCGTGGCGTTCAGGACCACCTCGCCGAACTCCGCCGCGTCCGCGAAGGTGCCGTGGTGCCCGTTCGGCCCCGCCTGCTCGGCCCAGGCCACCGCCGTCTCGTTGTCCTTGCTCCGCGAACCCAGCGTCACCTCGTTCCCGAGCGACACCAGCTTGTCCGCGAGGGTCCGCGCGACCCCACCCGTCCCGATGATCCCGAACCGCACCGTCAATCCCACCCGTCACTCGGAGAACATGCCGCGACGACCATAGATCAACTTCGGCCCCACGTCCCGGAAACGCCGCGAACGGCCGACCGCCGAGTGGACCACCCCGCTGGTGACCGGACCCACCCCGCCGAACCATGGGCGCCATGGACCGCACCGCCCGCCCCCGCCGCTCCGCCACCCGGCGCCTCCCGCGCGCCGCCGCGCTGCTCACCGGCCTCGCCCTGCTCGCCCCGCTCGCCGCCGGAAGCGCCCGCGCCGACGTCACCACCATCTCCTTCGGCACCGACCGCACCGCCTGGGACCGCGCCGAACCCCTGCTCAGCCCCGCCGAGGTCGGCAAGTCCGACTTCGGCGTCCGCTTCTCCACCCCGCTCGACGGCCAGGTCTTCGCCCAACCCCTGGTCATCGGCCCGACCGTGGTCGTCGCCACCGAGACCAACCACGTCTACGGCATCGCCGCGAACACCGGACGGATCACCTGGCACCGCGAGATGGGCCCCGCCTGGCCCTCCGCCGCCATCGGCTGCTCCGACCCCGGCCCCAACGTCGGCACCACCTCCACCCCCGTCTACGACCCCGCGACCGGCACCGTCTACCTCACCAGCAAGGTCAACGACGGCCCCGACGACCACCACCCGCACTACTACGTGCACGCCGTCGACGCCCAGACCGGCGCCGAACGCAGCGGCTGGCCCGTCACCGTCCAGGGCGACCCGGTCAACGCCCCCGGCAAGCCGTTCAACGCCTACCGCTCCCTCCAGCGCCCCGGACTGCTGCTCCTCGACGGCCGGCTCTACTTCGGCTTCGGCTCGCTCTGCGGCATCGGCGACTACATCGGAACCCTGGCCGGCCTCGACACCCGCACCCGCAAGCTCACCCTGTTCTCCACCGTCGCCGGCTCCGACACCCAGCGCGCCTCCATCTGGATGGCCGGCAGCGGCCTGGTCTCCGACGGCCCCGGCCGGATCTTCCTGACCACCGCCAACGGCCAGGGCGCCGGCGCCTCACCCGCCCCCGGCCCCGGCAACCGCCCGCCCGGCGGCCTCGGCGAGTCGGTGATCCGCTTCGCCGTCCACGCCGACGGCAGCTTCGCCCCCGAGGACTTCTTCAGCCCCACCAACAACGCCACCCTCGACCGGCGCGACACCGACCTCGGCTCCGGCGGCCCGGTCGCCCTCCCGTCCACCTTCGGCACCCCCGCGCACCCCCGGCTGCTCGTCCAGGTCGGCAAGGACGGCCGGATCTTCCTGCTCGACCGCGACGACCTCGGCGGCACCGGCCAGGGCCCCGGCGGCACCGACAAGGTCGTCGGCCTCACGGGCCCCTACGGCGGCGTCTGGGGCCACCCGGCGGTCTGGGGCGGCGACGGCGGCTACGTCTACACCGTCGAGAACTTCGGCAAGCTGCGCGCCCTCAAGTACTCCGTCACCGGCGCCGGACTCCCGCAGCTGAGCAACGCCGGCACCAGCGCCGAGGACTTCCTGAAGATGTCCGGCTCACCCGTCGTCACCTCGGACGGCACCCGCACCGGCTCGGCGCTGGTCTGGGTCATCTGGTCCGGCACCGGCTCCTACGGCGAGGGCGGCGAACTGCGCGCCTACGACCCGGTCCCCGTGAACGGCACGCTCAAGCTGCGCCGCTCCTTCCCGCTCGGCACGGTCAGCAAGTTCTCCGTCCCCGCCACCGACAAGGGCCGGATCTACGTCGGCACCAAGGACCACCACCTGGTCGCCCTCGGCCGCCCGTCCTCCTTCGCCTGACGGACTCACCGGCCCGGCTGGATCCCGAACACCGTCATCACCTCCAGCAGCGCCGCCACCCCCGGCAGCAGCGCGGCCGGCACCCGGGCCGGTCGCGCCAGGTAGGCCACCGGCCACTGCACCACCAGCAGCACCGGCAGGGCCCACAGACACCCGTCCGCGAACGCCAGCGCCCCGTGCGTGAGCGGGCACGACCCCGGCTCCGAGGAGCAGGGGTCGAGCCCCATCTCCGCCATCCCGCGGAGGAACATCAGCACCGGCAGGCAGAGCACGATCACCGTCGTCGACACCAACGGAGCCCGGTACCACCCGGCCGCCCCGCGCGAGGAACCATTCGTCATGCCCCCGATCCTGCGCCGACACCGGCCCCCTCGATCAGGGTGCGAGTACTCAGTTCCCCGGGCCGAGGTACTCAGAGGCGGGCGGTGACGGTCTTGGGGCGCTGGTACTCGTGGAGGGCGAGGGGGGAGAGGTCGGTGCCCTGGCCGGAGGCGGCGCGGCCGCTGTGGGGGAGTTCGGCGGTCTGGGCGAGGTGGCAGTTGATCCAGGTCTCGCCGGCGTGCAGGCGGGCGGTGAGGTCCAGGGCGGTGGTGAGGTCGCGGGTCCAGACGCTGGCGGCGAGGGCCTGCGGGACGCCGTTGGCGAGGGCGAGGGCGGCGTCGGCGGTCGGGGCGTGCTGGACGGTCAGCAGCGGGCCGAAGACCTCCTCGACCACGGCCGGGTCGTCCGCCGGCAGGTCCGCGAGCAGCCGGGCCGGGCGCCAGAGGCCGTCGCCGCGGCCGGGGGCGGGGAACGAGCGCTTGGCGGCCGAGGCGGCGAGGAGGCGGTCGTAGCGGGCGGCCTGGTCGGGGTTGTTGAGCGGGCCGAAGTCGCGGCCGGACTCGCGGGCGGCTAGCGCGGCGGCGAGGGCGGTGACGGTCTGTTCGTAGTTCTCGGTGAGGGTGATGACCCGGGCCGGGGCGGCGCAGCTCTGGCCGGCGTTGTAGGTGCAGGCGTCGGCGAGTGCGGACCAGGTGTGACCGGGTGCGTCGGGCAGCACCAGGACCGGGGCGTTGCCGCCGAGTTCGAGGCTGACCCGGCGGTGGCCGGCCCGGGCGGCGATGTCGGCGCCGGCGGCCGCGCTACCGGTGAAGGCGATCAGGTCGACGTCGGCGGCGACCAGCAGCCGCCCGGTCTCCCGGTCGCCGGGCAGGGCGGTGAGCACGTCCTCGCCGAGGGCCTCGGCGGCGTGGGCGGCGAGCAGCGCGGCCGAGTCGGGGGTGGTCTCGGCGGGTTTGACGACGACGGTGTTCCCGGCGGCCAGGGCGGGGGCGCAGCGCCAGGCGGCCATCAGCAGCGGGTAGTTCCACGGGACGACGGCCGCGACCACGCCGACCGGCTCCCAGCGCACCCAGCTCTCGTGCCCGGGCAGGTAGCGGCCGGCGGCGGGGGCGGTGCCGGCCCGGGCGGCGCCGGCCGAGAACCGGATCAGGTCGGCGACCTCGCGTATCTCGGTGGCCGCCTCCGCCTCGGGCTTGCCGGTGCCGGCCTGCTCCAGCACGGTGTACTCGGTGAGGTGGCGCTCGATCAGGTCGGCGAGCGCGTCGAGGCGGCGTTCGCGCTCGCGCGGGGTGAGCGCGCGCCAGCGCGGCGCGGCGGCCCG
>NZ_JBFBDO010000136.1:0-18140 GCF_040683335.1 Kitasatospora sp. NPDC093806 | reverse complement strand
GCTCGCGGACCGCTACCGCGCTGGAGTCGTCCTGGCCTCACTGATCCTCTGGCTCCGCGAACCAGCCAGGTGATCATTTGTCAGACAGGCCTTAGGGTCCGCTGCCGGGAGCCGAGGTCCCGGGCCACCGACCGGCGGCCGGCTGGGCGGCCCGCTCCAGGAGGTCGAGGGCGGTGAGCAGGGTGCGGGGGCGGGCCACGCCCTCGGGGTGGTCGGCGCGGCGCGAGCCGGGGCCGGTGGCGAGCACGAGGGGTCGGCCGCGGGAGCCCCGGACGCCCCAGCCGGTGCGGGCGACGTGGCGGACCAGCTCGGGGTCGCTGGTTTCGGGGCTCTGCGACCAGAGCAGGACGGCGCCGGGGCCGGTACGTCGGACGGCGTCCAGCAGGGCCCGGGACGGCACGGCCGCGCCGAGCATCCGGAACGGGAGGGCGCGCTCGGTCAGCCCGGCGGCCAGCGCGTCCAGCGGGAGGGTGTGCTGCTCGCCGGGCATCGCGGCGAGCAGCACGGGCGGGACGGCGCGCAGCGGGGCGGGGCGGACGGCGGCGGCGCGCAGAGCGGTGGAGACGTGCCAGGAGAGCAGGTGCTCGACCTCGACGTACTGTTCGCCGTCGGTGGCCCACTTGCGGCCGACCGCCCGGAGCGCCGGCATCATCACCTCGGTCCACGCTTCGACGGTGCCGAGTTCGGTGACGGCGTCCTGGAGGATCCGGCCGACCTCGGGTGCGTCCAGCCGGACGGCGGCCCGGGCCAGCCCCCGGCACTCGGGGCGGACGGCGCCCACGTGCAGGGCGCGGCCGCCGCCCGGGCCGGTGCCACCATCCGGCCCACCCGGCCCACCCGGCTCGGGAACGGACGCCGCGGAGGGTGGCGAGGATGCCGTCCGTCCGGGCGGCCGGTCCCCGGTGGCGAGTGCCGTCCGGGCGGCCTCGGCGGGCGGCACACCGCGGGCGGTGAGGCGGCACATGGCCTCCAGGACGGCGATGTCGGCGGGGCTCCACCGGCGGTGGTGGCCGGGCCGGCGGCCGACCGGGCCGATCCCGTAGCGCCGCTCCCAGGAACGGACCGTGGTGGGTGAGACCCCGAGGTGCCGGGCGACGGCTCCGGTCGGCATGCCCGCGTCCCCGGGGGTGTGCGCCGGGGACGCCGGGTGCGCGGTGTCCTGCCCGTTCGTGGATGCCTCCACTGTCATCGATGCCCCTCCTACGCGGTCCGCGCGGTCGGGGCGGCCGTCCCGACCGGCTTGCGGTCGTCGAGCGCGGCCCGCAGCCGGCGTAGGCCGTCGCGCATGCGGGTCTTCACGGTACCGAGCGGAAGCCCGAGGGACTGCGCGATCTCCCGCTGCGAGTAGCCGCCGTAGTAGGCCAGGACCAGCGCCTCGCGCTGGGCGCGGCTGAGCTGGGCGAGGGCACGGCGGACCTGCTGCGCGTCGAGCAGTTGCTCGGTCCGGTCGGCCACCGACTCACCGGCGGTCCGCTCGCGCAGGGCGACCCGGACCTCGCGGTCTCCGGCCGCCTGGGTGGACCGGACCCGGTCCACCGCGCGGCGGTGAGCGATGGTGAGCACCCAGGCGAGCACGGTGCCACGGTCGGGCCGGTAGGCGGCGGCGCTCCGCCAGACCTCCAGCAGCACTTCCTGGGTCACCTCCTCCGCGTGCGAGGGACTGCGCAGCGTGCGCAGCGCGACGCCCTGGACGGGCGGGGCGATCACCTCGTAGAGCGGGGCGAAGGCATCCTGGTCGCCGCCCGCCACGGCGGCCAGCAGGGCGGCCGGGTCGGGCCCGGAGGCCTGGGCGGCGGGCCGCGGTACGTAGCGGAGGCGGGTACTCGGGGTCACGCGGCCACGGTGCGCCGATTCCGCAGCGGATGGCGACTCGCATCAATTGTGCGTCGTTTTCCGCCTGGACCGGGAGCCGTGCGGGAGTCGTTGGGGGAACAGCGGGAGCCGGGCCAATCCGGTGCGCGGACGGACTCCGAACGGGGGGCAGGAGCCCGAGGCCGGGCCGCGCCGCACCACCCGGAGGAGCACCGATGACCGTCGCCGTCGCCCTGTTCACCCAGGACCTGAGACTGCACGACAACCCGGTACTGCACACCGCCGCCCGGACCGCCGACCAGGTCGTGCCGCTGTTCGTACTGGACCCGGACGTGGCGGCCGTGGGCTTCGCCGCCCCCAACCGGCAGGCGTTCCTCGCCGACTGCCTCACCGACCTGGACGGCTCGCTGCGCCGGATCGGATCACGACTGGTCCTGCGCCACGGCAATCCGGCCGAACAGACGGCCCGGGTCGCCACCGAGACCGGCGCCGACACCGTGCACGTGGCCGCCGGCGTCAGCGCGTTCGCCCGCCGCCGGGAGACCCGGCTGCGCCGGCTGCTGGGCGGACGGCTGCACGTCCACGACGCCGTGCTCACCATCCTCCCACCAGGCCAGATCACCCCGGCCGGACGCGACCACTACACGGTCTTCACGCCCTACCACCGAGCCTGGCAACAGGCCCCGCGCCGCCCCGTCCACCCAGCACCGCGACACCTGCAGACCCCCGACGGCATCGCCGGCACCCAACCGCCCACCACCCGCCCGCACTCACCCGCCCTGCCACCCGGCGGCGAGCGCGCAGCCCGCGAGCAGTGGCGGCGCTGGGACATCGACGGCGACACCGACCTGACCGTCACCGTCAACACCCAAGGGGACGGCTACGACCTGGGTGTCTTCTACGCGGACGTGGACCTGGACGCCACCGCGGCCGCCATGACCGGCACCGCTCCCACCTCCACCTGCAACGCGACGAAGTGACCACCGCATAAGGGACGACCGGACGTGTCGTGGGTCGTCACCTTGGAGGGCAGCGACCCACGACATACCACCACGTCAACGGGCTCGGCCGGTATGCATTCCTGCCGCCCGAGACGCCCGACGGGCTGCAGCCCTGCGCGACCCGAATCGGGCCGAGCGGCGGTGAGCGCGGCGGCAGGCGCAGATGGTGCCGGAGGGGCCGCCGGCGTCCACCGGGGGGTGGACGCCGGGGTGCTGGCAAGCGGGGCCTCAGGCGGGAGGGGGCGGTGGGAGGCGGAGGCCGATCGCCTCGGCCGCGATGGTCATGGCGGCGTCGAAGTACGCGGGGTGGTCCGTGACGACCTTGTTCAGGTGGCCGAACAGCTCGAAGCTGATGGTGCCGATCAGGGAGATCCACAGGGTGAGCGACCGTTCCACCAGGTCCGCGTACGGTTCGGCCGGCGGCCCGCCCGCGCTGTCGAGCACCTGCTGGGCGACGAGCCTCGGCCCCGGGAGCGGTTGCGCGGGGGGTCGCAGGAGGCCCGAGGCGTGTGCCTCGACGACGAGAGCCGCCATCAGGCGGGTGACCCGGGTGGCGGGGTCGACCGTGTCGGTGGGGGCCCGGTAGCCGGGGACGGGTGAGCCGTAGACCAGGGCGAACTCGTGCGGGTGGGCCAGTGCCCACTGGCGGACCGCCCGGCACGCGGCCAGCCACCGGGTGCCCGGATCGGCGGGAGCGGCGGACGCCGCCCCCGACTCCGCGGCCGCGCCGACCGCGTTGAACGCGTCGATGATCAGCGCGGTGAGCAGTGCGTCCCGGCTGGGGAAGTAGCGGTACAGCGCCGAGGAGGCCAGGCCCAGATCACGCGCCACCGCGCGGAGCGACAGCGCGGCCGCCCCGGTCTCGGCGAGCTGGCGCGTGGCGGCTTCCTTGATCGCGCGGGTGAGCTCGGCGCGGGCCAGTTGCCGCGCGGTCTGGGATGCCGTCATGGCGCCCATCCTGCCAGTCAAGAGCAGTGCACACAACAGAGAGCACTGCTCTTGACTTCTGCCCTCCCTCGGGAGAACACTCCTCGACGAAGAGAGAGCACTGCTCTCTCATTTCTCCAGGAGGACCCGCATGGCACGGCACATCGTCATCGGCAAGGGCCCCGTCGGCGCCACCACGGCGCGGCTGCTCGACGAACAGGGGCACGACGTCGTCGTCCTGAGTCGCTCCGGCGGCGACGGGAGCACGGCGCTCGACGTCACGGACACGGCGTCACTCCGGCAGGCCACCAAGGGCGCCGAGGTGATCTACAACTGCGCGAGCCCGCTCTACCACCGGTGGCCCAGCGACTGACCGCCGATCGCGAACGCCCTCCTCGACGCGGCGGAGCACGCCGGCTCGGTGCTGGTGACGATGGGCAACCTGTACGGCTACGGCCCCGTCGACGTCCCCATGACCGAGGACCTGCCGCTCGCGGGCAGCGGCAGCAAGGCCCGGGTCCGCATCGGCATGTGGCGCGACGCCCTGGCCCGGCACCAGGCCGGCCGGATCCGCGCCGCGGAGGCGCGGGCCTCGGACTTCTTCGGGCCCGGCGTCACCGAGACCGGCCACCTGGCCCAGCGGCTGATGCCCGCGCTCCTGGCCGGCCGCGCGGTCAGGCTGATCGGCAACCCGGACGCACCGCACAGCTTCACCTACGTCCCCGACATCGCCCGTGCGCTCGTACGGCTCGGCACCGACGAGCGGGCGTGGGGGCGCGCCTGGCACGTTCCCACCGCCCCGCCGCTGACGACCCGGGAGGCGGTCCGGCGCCTGTGCCGGCTGGCGGGCCTGCCGCCGGCCAAGGTCGGCCGGATTCCCTGGTGGCCGCTCCACCTGGTCGGCCTGGTCAACCCCATGCTCGGGGAACTGCGGGAGGTGCAGTACCAGTTCGACCGGCCGTTCGTGCTCGACTCCCGGGCGTACACCATGACCTTCGGCGAGGTTTCGACCCCGATCGACGAGGCGCTGGGGGCGACCGTCGAGTGGTGGCGGGCGCGGCTCAGCCGGTAGCGCCACCCGCGCGGCACCGGCCGTCAGTGGGTCGGACGGTCGGGCCCGCGTGCAGTGAACCGACTCCGAGCGCGGCGTGGCGTAGCGCGACGCGGTGCACTCCACTCTCCGAGGAAACGATGACGATCCGCCCCTGGCACCGCCCGCTGATACTGCTCGCCGTTGCCATGGCGGCCCTCGCGCTGGCATCCGCCGTAGGCCTCGCGGTCGACGACCGGATCCTGGTCGGGGAGCCGATCTGGCTGAAGCCCTTCAAGTTCTCCCTCTCCATAGCGATCTATTCGGTGACCCTCGCGTGGCTGCTGTCCCTGGGCCGCACGACGCCCCGCTGGGTCTGGTGGCTCGGGACGACGGTCGTCGCCGCCAACGTGATCGAGATGGTGGCCATCGTCGGCCAGGTGTTCCGCGGCCGGCAGAGCCACTTCAACGTCGCCACACCGCTGGACGCCGGCCTCTGGTCCGCGATGGCCGCCTCGATCGTCACCCTGTGGCTGGCCAACATCGGCATCGCGGTCAGGGCGTTCCGCGAACGGACCGGGGACCGCGCGGCCACCTGGTCCGTCCGGCTCGGCCTGCTCCTCGCACTGGTGGGCATGGCACTCGGCTTCCTCATGACCAGCCCGACCCCCACCCAACTCGGAGCCATGCGCAGCGGGGCCGCCGTGGGCATCGTGGGCGCACACAACGTCGGCGTCGCCGATGACTCGCCCGGCATCGCCGTCACCGGCTGGAGCAGCACCGGCGGCGACCTGCGTGTCCCCCACTTCGTCGGCATGCACGCGCTGCAGGCGCTCCCGCTCTTCGCCTGGCTGCTGATCGCGCTGTCCCGCCGGTTCCCGTGGTTGGCCGACGAGCGGACGCGCCTGCGTCTGGTCCTGGTGGCGGCCGGGGCCTACGCGGGCGTGCTGGCGATCCTGACCTGGCAGGCGCTGCGCGGCCAGTCGCTCGTCCACCCCGACGGTGCGACCCTGACGGCCGTGGCCCTGTTGGCCCTCGGCGCCGTGGCGTCCGCTGTGGCGGTCGCCCGGCACCGCCCCGTGCCACCGGCGCCGGGGCGCGGCCGCGTCGCCGCGGCCTGACCGGGCGTCGGTCCCCGCGGTCCGGAGGTCGCCGGACGCTCCCGATCGGGCGAGCGGGGCAATCTCCCGAAGATGCATAAAGAGTTCATATAAAGTCGCTATGCTTCGGACATGAGCCAGCGAGACGCCGCGCACGGCGCTTCCGATGCCATCGGGTCAGCCCTCTACGGTCTGGCCACCAGGGCCGTGAGACGCCTCCCCCGCGACATGAGCCTGACGTCCGCCGCCACCTTGGCCACCCTGGACAAGACCGGCCCGCGCCGGATCACCGACCTGGCGGCGTCCGAGGGCGTCACCCAGCCCGCGATGACCGTGCTGGTCCGGGTGATGGAGGAGTCCGGGCTGGTCGAGCGGAGGGGCGATCCGTCCGACAAGCGGGTCACGCTGGTGTGCCTGACCGAGGCCGGCGCGTCGTACGTCCGGGCGCGGCGCCAGGCGGGCGTCGACGCGTACGCGCGGTTGATCGACGAACTCACCGGTGACGAGATCGAGGCCCTGGCGGCAGCCCTGCCGGCGCTGCTGCATCTGGCGGAGCTCGAAAGCCGCGCCCGCGAGGAGCCGGGCCGGTGACCGCGGGCCAGGCGCATGACCGGCCCGTCAGCACTGCGGGGTTACGTTTCGAGACACGCCTGCTGGTCCCCGCCCTGGTGTTCGTCGCCCTGGTCGTGGCGGCGGTCGCCAGCCTCGGGACGCCGCTCATCACCAGCGTGGCGACCACTTTCCACGTCTCGCTCGACAGCGCGCAGTGGACGCTGACCATCGCCCTGCTCAGCGGCGCCGTCGCGACCCCCGTCCTCGGCCGGCTCGGGGCCGGGCCGCACCGGCGGGCCACGATCCTCGCCACGCTGGCGATCGTCGTCCTCGGCAGCGCCCTCACCGTGCTGCCGCTGCCGTTCGCCTGGCTGCTCGTGGGCAGAGCGGCCCAGGGCGTCGGGCTCGGTCTCACGGCGCTGATGATGGGCGTGGCCCGCGACCATCTCCCCGAGCAGCGCGGCGCGGCCACGATCGCCCTGATCTCGGTGGTCTCCGTCATCGGAGCCGGCGTCGGCTACCCACTGGCCGCGCTGCTCACCGAGTTCGGCGGACCGCGGGCCGCCTACGGCCTCGGCCTGCTCGTCACCGCCGCCGCCCTCCTGACCGCGTGGCGCTCCGTGCCCGCGGCTCCCGAAGGCCGCTCCGCTCAGGTGAACGCGGCCGGTGCGGTCGTCCTGGCGGGCGGACTGCTCCTCGTCCTGTTCCTGGCCGGCGAGCGGAGCCTGTGGAGCCGACACCCGGCCGTGGCGGTGGCCCTGGCCGTCGCCGCCGTGCTCCTGCTCTGCGCCTGGACCGTTTCCGAACTGCGAACCGACACGCCCCTGGTCGACGTCCGGGCGGTACGGCACCCGGCGGTCGCCGGGGCGAACCTCGCCATGTTCGTCGGCGGGATCGGCATGTACCTCCTGCTCACGCTCATCACCCGCTACGCCCAGACGCCGCACGGCGCCGGCTACGGCTTCGGCCTGACCACCTTCACGGCGGGGCTGGTCCTCGTCCCGTTCTCCGTGCTGGGGTTCGTCGCCGGCAAGCTCACGCCGCGGATCCGGACGCGGATCGACGGCCCGCTGCTCCTGGCCGGCAGCGCCGCCATCGTCGGCGGCGGGTTCGTCCTGTTCGCCACCGCCCGGTCCGATCTGGCCGAACTGCTCGCGGCCATGGGCGTGCTGGGCTTCGGCGTCGGCGGCTTCTCGGCCGCCATGCCCGGCGTCATCCTGGCCGCCACCCCGAGGAGCGAGACGTCGAGCGCCATGAGCGTCAACTACGTCGTCCGCAGCGTCGGGTACTCCCTGGGCAGCGCCATCGGCGGCCTGGTCCTGGCCGCCGGCACCCCCACGGGCCGGTTCTTCCCGGACGACGACGCCTACACGACCGCGGCGCTGGTCGGCGTCGCCGCGATGGCGATCACGACGGCGGCCGGCCTCGCCCTCGCCCGCCGGCGCCCACCCGGGACCGGTCCGATCGCCGCCCCGGTCGGTGTGCCGGGCCCGGGCCGGTCGAGTCGCACCGGAAGCCCCGGATCGTAGCCCGTCCCGCTTCGACGCCGTCGCCGTCGCCGTCGCCGTCGCCGTCTCCACCGCCGCCGGCTCACCGGTCCTCGGCGCAGCCGGCCGAGGATCCGAGCATGCTTGAGCCCATCGATTCCGAACACAGGAGGTACCGTGGCCAAGGGCTACTGGGTCAGCGTCTACCGCACCATCAAGGACCCCGAGAGGCTTGCCGCGTACGACGAGCTGGCCGGTCCAGCCGTCAGGGCCGCGGGCGGGCGGCTGCTCACCCGCGGCAGCCGGGTCACCGTACACGACGCCGGAATCGCCGAGCGCACCATCCTGATCGAGTTCGACAGCTTCGAACAGGCGGTCGCCGCACGCGCGAGTGCGGCCTACCAGGAGGCGCTGGCCGTACTCGCCGACGCCGTCGA
Source organism: Kitasatospora sp. NPDC093806 (assembly GCF_040683335.1). Taxonomy (NCBI): domain Bacteria; kingdom Bacillati; phylum Actinomycetota; class Actinomycetes; order Kitasatosporales; family Streptomycetaceae; genus Kitasatospora; species Kitasatospora sp. NPDC093806. The sequence continues at coordinate 9,794 of NZ_JBFBDO010000136.1, read as the reverse complement.
GCGCGACTTCCGCATCGTCGAAGGCCTCGACTGACGAACGCGGCTGCGCCGGCGACGAACACGAAGCCGACTGCGGGGATCGCCCCGGCGCGGCCGCTCTTCGCGTGTCCTACCAAAGGGTGGACGGTCCCGCGACGACCCAGCCGTCGTCGTCGACGGGCCTGGCCCAGAAGGACAACGCCACCTCCCTGAAGGTGCCGCGTGACCCCGCTACCTGCTCTTCACCCGGCCCTGGCCCCTGCACGCTGCCGAGCTCCACTGCCATGCTCCTCCCCATGGCACACGAGAAGCCGTTCGCCCTCACCCAGGTCACCGATCCACGCGAGGTCACCACTCAGCTCCGGCAACAACTGGTCAACTGCTGGATCGCCGTCACCAATTCGGGCGGAGCCGCCGGCTTCCCGTTCCCGCCGGTCCGGCACGACGACGTCGCCCCCGTCGCGGACAAGCTCCTCGAACGGCTCCACCCGCAACGCAGCCGTCTCATCACCGCCGAGTTCGGCGATGCTCTCGCCGGCTGGGTCGTCCTCAACCGCAATCCCCACCAGCTCGTCAGACACTGGGGCACGGTCAACCACCTCCAGACCCACCCGGACGTCCGCGGCCGCGGCATCGGCTCCGCCCTCATGCGCGAGCTGCGGAGGATCGCCCGAGACGAGCTGGCCCTCGAACAACTGCATCTCGCGGCCCGGAGCGAGGAAGGTCTGGAGGACTTCTACGGGCGCCTCGGCTGGCGCGAGACCGGCCGCTGGCCCGACGCCCTCCGCCTGGCGCCAGGCGACACCCGCGACGAGATCCTCATGCTCCTCGCCCCGCTCTGACCGCGGAGGTACTCGGGCGGTTCCGCTACCAACGATCCGCCCGGCCGAGACCACTGAACTCCATCGCGCCTGCCGTGCTCGCTCGATCGACAGGATCAGAACGGTTCAAAGCTCGGCTCGACCGGACCGATCTCGCCGCGCTCTGCCAGTTCTTCCAGGTCCTCCGGTGCGAGGAACTCCAGGGCAGCCTGGTCGATCCCGTGGTGCGGGTCCACAGCGCGCAGGCCATCGACGAAGGCGAGCAGGAAGTCGATGAACGACCCGTCGAAGACCTCGGGGTCACCCCCGTTGATGTTCGTGACGATCTTCCAGCGATCAGGGTCCGCGTCGCACGGCCAGAAGAAGTGCTCGTCACCGAAGTAGTCGTACCCCCAGGAGATCAGGCCGCTCGCGGCGGGGTGGAAACGGAACGGGTACTCGTCCGAGTCACGTCGCCACGACTGCCCGAACGATTCGTGGATCTTCCGCATCCGATCCAGCAGCGGGCTGGACCCACGGGGGTGGAAGACCACCAGCTCTCCGCAGATCAAACCGGTGCCATAGGCGTCAAGGAACGCCTTGAACTCACCGGGCAGCGCAGAGCCGAGATAGCCCTCGACCTCGGCCCAGTCATCAGGAGACGGATCCCGAACCGGCGGCGGGCCGAACAGTTGCACCAGGTCGTCCAAGCCCGCCATGCACCCCACCTGCCTGATCGTCGCTTGTCGGCGGCAAACCTAGTCAGACGCGACCGCGGAGATCAAGGGGCAACGGATCGACAAGGACGACTCGGCCCGCCACAGCGAGGCCCTGGAGTCCATTCGTCCCCCTGCTCTGCAAGGAAAATTCTGAGATCGGGCACCTCAGGTCGCCACGGAGAGGCGTCGTGCACGCCCCCAGGGGACCCGCGAACGCGTTCCCGGGGACGTCGCGGCCCCTCTACCCGGCTGTCTCCGGGCAGGCGTCCGATCGCCCGTCTCCGACCTCGGCAAATGGGCTCTGACCTGGTGTTTTCCGGGAAACCTCCTAGGCTGGGAAGGCCTGCGCGACACCACCGGAGGGGACACCATGACTGAGGGCTCCACCATGTACGACGCCAGCCGGATCCAGGTACTGGAGGGGCGGGAAGCGATTCGGAAGCGGCCCGGGATGTACATCGGCTCGACCGGCGAACGAGGCCTGTGCCACATGGTGTTCGAGATCGCCGACCGAGCGGTGAACGAGGTCCTGGCCGGACTCGCCCGCTCCATCGCCATCACCTCGCGTTCGAAGGCGACTGTCCGGGACGATGGAGGTGGCCTTTCGCTGGTCCGGCACGGGTGAGGAGCGGGTCCGGAGCTTCGCGAACAGTCGGCCCACCGCCGGCGGCACGCACACGGTGGGCTTCCGCGATGGGGTGGCCGTCGCAATGACCGCGTTCGCGCGGGAGCGGCGGCTGCTGACGGCGCTCGACTCCGAGATCAGCGACGACCGGATCGGTGAGGGCCTGACGGCGGTTGTGTCGGTGAAGTTGGACGATCTTGAGCTCCAAGGCTCCCTCCGAGAGGTACTGGGCAACACCGCCGTACGCGCCTGTGTCGGACAGGCTGTCCGGGAACACCTCGGCAGGTGGTTGGAGGAGCACCCGGAGCAGGGCGTCGCCGCCCTCGACCGGATCGTCCGGGCTGCCCGCCGGGGCTGAGCAGTTCGGGGCGGCGGTGACCTGGCGGCGAGCGTGGACGGCCGGTGCCGCCCGCTGTCCCTGGTCGGCAGGCCGGGGCAGCGGCACACTGCGCGCAGTTCGAGCCGGTACTGGAGAAGATCCGTGTCCCGCGGACAGGGCCGGGCAGGCCCCGGAAGACGCCCGACAGCGTGGCCGCCGACAAGGCCTACGGCAGCGGCCCGTGCCGCGCCTGCCTGCGCAGGCGCGGCATCCGGCACACGATCCCGGAGAAGGCCGGCAGTCAGGCCGCCCGCCTGTACGAAGGCTCACGCGGCGGGTGTCCAGGGCCTTCAATGAGGAGCGGTACAAGAAGTGCGACAGCGTCGAACGGGCCATCAACAAGCTCAAGCACGCCCGAGCGGTCGCAACCCGCTACGACAAGAACGGGCGGGTCTACCTCGTCACCGCCGCCGCTCTCGTCACCCGGCTCCGCATATGATCGCCCGGACAGCTCCGCCTGGTACGCCAGTGAGGGTTCTCCATCGGGCCCCGGTCACCAGGTCACGGGCAGTGACCGCATCCCGTAGATGAACGAGTCGGTACGGAACTCGCGTTCGCCGGCCGGCCGCAGCCCCGGCAGCCGGCGGAACAGCGTCTCCAGGGCGATCTGGAGTTCGGCGCGGGCCAGCGGCTGGCCCAGGCACTGGTGCACGCCGAAGCCGAAGGCCAGTTGCCGCCGGGCATCCCGGTACAGGTCCAGCTCGTCCGTCGCCCGATGGCCGGCGCCGCCGAACACCGCCTCGTCCCGGTTGGCGGTGGAGAGCAGCGCCAACACGCCCTCCCCGGCCCGGACGGTGACGCCGCCCAGTTCCACGTCCTCCAGCGCCACCCGGGGCAGGCCGGTGTGCGCGACGGTCAGCAGCCGCAACAGCTCCTCCACCGCGCCCGGCAGGGTGGCCGGGTCGGCCAGGCCGGGGATCTGCTCGGGGTGCTCCAGCAGCAGCGCGGTCGACAGCGCGATCATGCTCGCGGTCGTCTCGTGCCCGGCGATCAGCAACAGCACGGCCATGCCGGCCACGTCGTCCGGGGTCAGGTCGTCCCGCGCCGCGAGCCGGCTGAGGAGGTCGTCCTGCGGCTGTGCACGCTTGCGGTCCGTCAGGTCGCGCAGGTAGGCCCGGACCCCCTCCTGGGCCTCCCGGAGCTGCTCCACGGTGCTCTCCTGGCTGAGCATCGTGCGGCTCAGGCTCTGGAAGCGGTCGTGGTCCTCGTACGGCACGCCGAGCAGCAGGCAGATCACCAGCGAGGGCACCGGCAGCGCGAAGTCGGTAACCAGGTCGGCCGTGGTCCGGCCCGCGGTCATCCGGTCCAGTGCCTCGTCCACGATCCGCTGGATCTCCGGGCGCAGCTCCTCCACCCGCTTGACCAGGAATTCCCCGGTGAGCATGCGGCGCTGGCGGGCGTGCTCGGGGTCGTCGAGCCGCAGGAAGTCCGGATTGTCGGTGATCAGCGAGCGGGCGCCGGCGACCAGCAGCGGGAAGGTCGGGTGGCGGATGTCGGCGCTGAACCGGCGGTCGGACAGCACGGTGCGGACCTCGGCGAAGCCGGTGGCCAGCCAGCAGAGGTCGCCGTCGGGCAGCTGGGCCCTGGTCATCGGCCCGGTGGCGGCGGCCTCGGGGTACGCGGGCGGCGGGCCGAACGGGCAGCCACCGGAGTGCCGGGCCGGCAGTGCGAGGACGGGGGTGGCGGGGGTGACGGGGGTGGTGGGGGTGCTGGTCAAGGCGGAGGTCTCCTCACGTCGCGGGTGTTCTCGTGGGGTTCGGGGCCCGGGAAGGGCCCCGGCGGCCTGCGGGGCCGGCGGCGGGGGTCCGTCAGGCCCCGGTCCGCGCGGGCTCGTCCGCGGTGACGGTGATCGCCCGGCCCGGGCAGAGCTCGGCGGCGAGCCTGACGTCGTCGAACTGCTCGGGCAGCACGCTGGTCTGACGGAGCATCACGAGACTGTCCCGAGCGTCCTGGTCGAAGACCGCGGGGGCGTTCGTCACGCACATGCCGGAGCTACAGCAACGGTCCCGGTCGACGCTCACCTGCATGTCGGCACCTTTCGCCAGGGCGGCGCCGACTGCCCGGCGGCCGCCTCTCGTTGTCACGGTCAACCTAGCCACCGCCGGTCCGTTCACGGTGGGGGACGGTGGCCGGATCGAGAATGGCTGATTCGGCCCGTCGGTGTGGACCTCCATGGCGGCGCACTGCGTTCCGACCCGCGATACTCCGCCGGGACGGGTCGGCGGACCGGCCGCGCGGACGGCCTCACAGGATCTTTGGCGGTTGCCAACTCCCTTACGGAGAAAGACGTTTCGGCCTCGGCGGCGCTCTTGTCCGGCCGATGGCGCACCAGCCGGGTGAACCACAGGGCCAGCCCGGCGGGGGTAGCGGGTTTGCCCGGCGGGGCAGCGGGGCCTGCCCGGCGGGGCCGGACCGGCAGGGTAGCGGGGGCTGCGCTGGAGGCCGTTGAAGGCGACCTCGACCGGTTCCGGCCACCAGCACCGTTCGGGCGTCCCGCCCGGTCTCCCGGGCGGGCAACTCGGCGGTCTGCCAGGCGAGCCTCCGGCCGGTCAGCCGTCAGTCGACCCCTCGAAGGTCGTGCCGAGCATCACCCACGGGCCGCGCCCCGGCTCGCCGACCGGTCCCGAGCCGAGCCGCGGCGGGCCCGTCACCCCGGTTGGGGTGACGGGCTGGAGACCGGCGGTCGGACGGATCGCCGTCGTGCGCGGGGTGCGTCACGCAGCGGTGGGCCGGTCGTAGGTGAGGAAGAGGACGCCGCTCGGCAGGACGGTGTGGGCGGTCAGCTCCCACTGCCGGACGTCGAAGCCGGTGTCACCGCCGAACAGCCGGATGCCGGCGCCGGTGGTGAGCGGGGACAGCTTGACGATCAGCCGGTCGATCTCGGGGTAGAGCAGGCCCGCCAGTTCGCCGCCGCCGCAGAGCCAGATGTCCTTGCCGTCCTGCTGCTTGAGTTCGCGGACCTTCCCGACCGGGTCGGCGTTGACGAGTTCGACGGCGGCGCCGGGGACGGAGGTCAGGCTGCGGGAGAACACCACGTGCTTGAGGTGCGGGTAGGCGTCGTCGATGCCGGCCTTGACCCCGATCTCGTAGGTGTGGCGGCCTTCGAGCACGGTGTCGAAGTGGGTGCCCTCGGCGGTGACGGACAGGGCGGCTCGAGCCGGACCCGGGAGCGTCTCCGGGTACTCGGTGATCATCTGCTCCAGGTAGTCCGGGCCGATCGGCCAGAAGCCGTCCGGACCGGTCGGGTCGCCGCCGTCGGGGGCGGCGATGTGGCCGTCCAGGGTGGTGGCGATGAAGTACACGAGCTTGCGCAAGAGTGGTCTCCTGAGTAGCCGACATCCGGTCAGCCCACTTTATGATCATGAACGGGTGAGGACCAGCCGACCCTGGATCCGGCGTTCGCACCGGCGGGGTCGGTTGCCGCGGAACAGGTCGGCCTTGTCCCCGGTGACGGTGCCGGGCCGGGTGCGCGGGCTCAGATGAGCCCGCAGCGGGATCAGCGGGGGCTGAGGAGGCAGAACTCGTTGCCTTCCGGGTCGGTGAGGATGCGCCAGGAGATGGTGGACTGGTCGATGCCCGGGTCGGAGGCGCCGAGGGTGCGCAGGGTGGCCTCCTCGGTCGCGGGGTCGTCGCCGCGGTAGGGGGCGATGTCCAGGTGGACGCGGTTCCAGCCGGTCTTGGGGTCGGGGGTGCGGATGAACTCCAGGTAGGGGCCGACACCGTGGGAGGAGCGCAGGGTCGCGTGGTCGTCGGCGACCTCGTGGACCGTCCAGTCCATCGCCTCGCCCCAGAACCGGGCCATCTCCCGGGGGTCGGCGCAGTCGACCACGACGGCGGCGATCGGCCCGGTGTCCCGGTAGATCTCCCGGGGCTCCAGGACGCAGAACTCATTGCCCTCCGGGTCGGCCATGACCGTCCAGGGGACGTCGCCCTGCCCCACGTCGGCGAGCGTCGCGCCGAGGTCCTGCAGGCGGGCGACCAGCTCCGCCTGGTGGGCCGGCGAGGTGGTGGCCAGGTCGAGGTGCACCCGGTTCTTCCCCTTCTTGGGCTCCGGGCGGGCGATGAGGTCGATGCAGACGGCCGTGGGGTCGGGGTAGGCAAAGCCGACCGGCTCGAGGTTGGTCACGCCGGGGCCCTCGCTGTCGATGCCCCAACCGAGCGCCTCCGCCCAGAACCGGCCGAGCGCCGCGTCGTCCTGGGCCTTCATGTTGATCTGCACAAGTCGTGTTGCCATGCCGCAGATCCTAGATCCACAACCGGCCGGTTTCAGCCGGGTTTCCCGGCGTCGAGCCCCCGCCGCGCGCACCCGACCGTGCGTACACGCGCGAGCGGGCCCACAATGGGAGGAGAGAGAAGACGAAGAGTGACGCAGAGTTAAGGCGGGCGGGAGGGACTTCCCCCCGTACCCGGTGCTGTGTCCTCGTGAGGTCCGGCAGGCCGTGGCAGCGCTGACCCGTCGACGTAGTCGCGCGGTCGTGGGGTCCCCCGGTCATGGGTACCCGTGGTCGCGCACGGTGGTCGTGTGCGCCGGCCCTCCCGAACCGCCACCGAAGCGGAACCAGTCGCACCCGAGGTTGACATGGCCGACAAAGACACCGGATCCGGTGGGCCGAGCGGCATCGGCGATCGCCCACAGGACGATTTCGTGACGAGAAACCTGTCCGATCCGTCGGACCGGCCGGCCAGGACGTTGACGCTCAGTGGTCTGCTGGGCGACAGCGACCGCCCCGGTCACCGGCGGTTGTACTTCAACAAGCAGCTGGACTACTACGCCGAGTTCGCCTCGGAGGACGTGCTGTCGGTGGAGGACGTCGCGAGCGACCAGCCGCCGTTCGTCGGCCTGGGCGCGACCAAGGTCACCCTGCGTCGCGACGCGCCCGTCTCCTTCACCCAGGTGCACACCGCCCCGCCGCTCGACGAGTTCGACCTCGACCTGCGGCTGGCGCAGCCCCGCCGGACGGGGCAGGACACGCCGGTCACCGTGCTGCCCGAGGGGCCGGAGACCTGGGAGGCCGAGTGCCCCGGCCCGACGTGGGGGGACTGTCCGACCGAATTCGCCTGCGCGACCGACTTCGACTGTCCGACCGGCATCACGGTCTGCAAGCCGCGCACCTGCCAGTGCACCGAGAACGCGACCTGCGAGACCTGCGCCGGCGACACCTGCCGGACCTGCGGCGAGGGCACCTGCGCCACGTGCCGCGACGCCACCTGCTTCACCTGCCAGACCTGCGGCCGGGACACCTGCGTCACCTGCCAGACCTGTGACCGGGCCACCTGCCACACCTGCGGCGAGGGCACCTGCGCGACGTGTCGCGAGGCCACCTGCGTCACCTGCGCCACCTGCGGCCGGGCGACCTGCGTGACCTGCGAAGGGGAGACCTGCCGCACCTGCGGTGAGGGCACCTGCGACACCTGCTTCGGACGCACCTGCCGGATCTGCCCCGCGACCCGGGACACCTGCAACCCGCACGTGTTCACCTGCGGACCCAACCCGAGATGCCGCATATGACGACCATTTCGACGGTGACGACGACGAAGCGGGACGGCCCCGGCTGGACGCCTCGGCTGGGGTCGGCGGCCGGGGCGCGAGCGCTCGAAGCCGCCCGGCTGATCGCCGACCGGGTCACCGATCCCCGACAGGTCCGGGCGGCGGTCGAGCTCGCCGCCCGGCAGACCGACTACCCCGGATCGGTGCACTGGGACCCCGTCTCGCTGGCGCAGGGGGACGCCGGCCAGGCGCTGCTCTGCGCGCAGCTGCACCGGTGCTTCCCCGGGGAGGGCTGGGACCGCACCGGGCATGCGCACCTCACCCGCGCGGTGACGTCCCTGGAGCGGCGCGGCGGCGCCCTGCCGGGCGTGTTCGGCGGGCTGAGCGGCGTCGCGTTCGCCGCGGCGGTGCTCGGGGACGGCCGCGGCTACCGGCGGCTGCGCCAGGTGCTCGACGGCGCGATCGCCGAGGCGTGCCTGTCCGCGGCGGCGGCGCTGCGCGGCCGGAGCGGGGTGTCGGTGTCGTCGTTCGACCTCATCTCGGGGCTCAGCGGCGTGGCCACCTATCTGCTCCCGGCCGGTCCGGACCGCCCCGCGCATCCGGCGTTGGGGCTGGTGCTGGACGCGCTCGTCGACCTCGCCCGTTTGGACGGGCCGCCACCGGATCACCGGTCGTCGCCGCCCGCCTGGTACACGCCGGCGTCCCTGCTGCACGACGAGGAGCAGGCCCGCGCCTACCCCTTCGGCAACCTCAACTGCGGCCTGGCCCACGGCATCCCCGGCCCGCTGGCGCTGTTGGCGCTGGCCATGGACAACGGGGTCGAGGGCGGCGGGGTCCAGGGCGGCGGTGTCCAGGGCGTCGAGGGCCTCGACCGGGCCGTCCGTGAGCTGGCCGAGTGGCTGGTGGCGCACCGCTTGGACGACGCGGCCGGGGTGAACTGGCCCGCCGTCGTCCCGCTGATCGACGGCGGTGCGGCAGCCGACGGCGGTACTGCGGCGGACGGCGGAGCGATGAAGGACGGCGGGCCGGGCCTGCGGGTGGGACGTCCGGAGCAGACCACCCGCGCCGCGTGGTGCTACGGCAGCCCCGGGATCGCCCGCGCGCTGTGGCTGGCGGGCCGGGCGCTCGGCGACGACGGGCTGTGCGGCACGGCGGTGCAGGCGATGGAGGCCGTCTACCGCCGCCCGGTCCCCGAGCGCCACATCGACTCGCCGACGTTCTGCCACGGTGTGGCCGGTCTGCTGCAGGTCACGCTGCGGTTCGCCGACGACACCGGGCTGCCCGTCTTCACCGAGGCCGCCGCGGACCTGACCGAGCAGGTACTGGCACACGTCGACCCGGCGCGGCCGATGGGGATCGCGGCGCTGGAACCGGGGGCCAACCCCGTCGACCAGCCCGGCTTCCTCGACGGGGCCACCGGGGTCGCCCTCGTCCTGCTCGCCGCCGCGACCCGTCAGGAGCCGGTGTGGGACCGCGCCGTGGCGCTGTCATGACGGCGGCGGAGCAGCGCGTGGGCGACGATGTGGCGAAAAGTGTCGATGCCGACGGTCAGGTGGGTGGTGGCCTCGCCGTGGACGGCAACGCGAACGGCAAGGCCAACGGCAGCGGGAAGCGGAAGGCAGGCGGGGGCACCAACGGGAGCCCGCGCCCCCGGCGGGCCCGGGCCGGGCGTGCGGCGGCGGCCGCGCCGGACCCACTCTACGAGCCCGCCCCCTGGCTGATCGTCCGGACGCCGCTGCTGCCCGCGCGCGGTCCCGGCGCCCCGGCCCCGGCGCACCCGCGGGTCGGCGAGGCCGCCGCGCGG
>NZ_JBFBDO010000135.1:0-18237 GCF_040683335.1 Kitasatospora sp. NPDC093806 | reverse complement strand
TCCAGCTGGTCGTACGCGGCGCCGCCTGCACCGCCGGTGGCGGCGGTGCAGGCGGCGGTCAGCAGCAGTGACGTCCGGACGGCCAGGGCGTCGGCGGTGTGGCTGTCGTCGAGGCCGGCGGCCGTGGAGGTGAGCAACCGGACGGCGGAGGTGATGCGTCCGGAGCGGCGCATGGTGATGGCCAGGACTCGTGCCGCCTCCCCGAGGACGACGGGGGAGCCGGAGGCGCGCGCGGCGGTCAGGGCGCGGTCGGCGGTGACCCAGGCGTAGTCCGCGCTGTCCTTGACGGCCAGCTCGGTTGCGAGGACGTGGGCGCGGGCCAGGGCGGCGTGTGCCTTCTCTCTCCGTAGCCCGCTCACTGCGGCGTCCCGCTCCGCTTCCGCTCCGGAGAGCAGAGCCGGCAGCGAGGTGCGAAGCCGGTTGTAGCGGGCGGCACGGAAGTCGGCCCGGGCTCGCGAGAGTGCGGCGCCGAGGTCCGGAAGGGTGATCGGAACCGCCGGGCTGAACAGGGCCTGCTCCAGAGGGTCGGAGCCGGGCGGCACGACGACCGGCTGCGCGTCGGCCGGTTGGGCGCCTGCACCGGCGATCGCGCTGCCGACACCTGTTGCGGCTCCCAGCGCGAGGAAGCTCCTACGTCGCACTTCGTCCTCCGACCCTCGACCTGTCGTCACCCTAGTAGCAACCGGCGGTGGCGCGGCCGAGGTTGGGGCATGTCGGGCGGTGTCGGGGACGAGGCCGAGGTGCCGGGGCGGAATGTCGAGGTATCCGGCGATCTTCCGGAGGGCGGCATCTCCGACGGTCATACGGCCGCTGAGGATTCGGGATATGGCGGAGGCTGAGTACCCGGTGTGGGCTCCCACCTCCGCCATGGTTGCCTGCTTCACCGCCCGGGCTGCGCGGAGTACGGCTGGGATGTCGACCTGGTGCGTCGTCCGCAACACGACTCCTTCCCAGAGCCGACAGTTCCATCAAGGTAGCGCGGCGCGGGGGGCGCTCAACAGGGCGCGCGGGCACGGCCGTCGTGGCTCAGCCGCGCCCGCGGACCAGCAGGGTGCCGAGCGCGCCGGCCTCCGGAGAGGGCACCACCTGGGCGTCGATGTCGGTGAAGCCGTGACGCTTCAATGTGTCGGCCCACTGCTCGGCGGTGTGCTGCCAACGCCGGACGGTGAGCTCGGTCTCCCTCCCCTCCAGCCACCGCCCACCCATCGGTTGCGCCCCGTACGTTCCTGTTGCGGGCTCTCGGTGAGAGAAGGCGAAGACGCCGCCGGGGGTGAGCCGACGGAGGACGCGCGGGAACAGTTCCTCCGGGTCGGTGAACCAGACGGCGCCCCAGGTGGAGTAGACGGCGTCGAACTGCCGTTCTCCCTCTGTGTCGAGGAACGTGCAGGCCTCGGCCTGCACGAACAGCAGGCTTGGCAGGTCGTGCCAGAACGCCCTGGCCCGGGCCACCTGGACGGGGGAGAAGTCCACCCCGACAACGTCGACGCCGGAGCGGGCGAGGAAGGCGGCGTTCTCCCCTTCCGCCGGGCCGAGGTCGAGCGCCGTCCTCGGCCCGCCCAGAACCTCCGCCCCGGGTCCGGTACCGGGGACGCCGGTCCAGTCGAACCGGTCGGCGGGCGGCCGGGTTTGGGGCTCGGCCCCCCGGTGCGGCCGGTACTTGTCCCAGTACTCGGAGGCGGAACCAGGCAGGGAAGCGCTGGACATGAGGGCCCTCCAGGGGCGGTGGGTGGTGGCCGTGTCGAGGTGGCGACAACCTACCGCCGTGCTCCGCGGGGGCTGGGACGGATGGAGGGGATTCAGCCGAATGGGTGGGGCCCGGCGATACGCTGGCGCGTCTCGCCGGGCCCTGGCCGTGCTTCAGGTGGTCAGTGGCAGTTGGAGCCGGGGTGGCACGGCCCGCACTTGGCGTAGTCCGCCTCCCACAGCTTCCAGTCCACCTCGAAGCCGTTGTCCGCGATGACCTGCGCCGTGCGCTCGACCGAGCCGTCGTACTTGAAGTCGATCGCCGGGATGTGCTCCAGGAATCCGCCGTCGAAGTGCTCGGCGCAGAAGTCCCGGTAGTTCTTCGTGTCGAGGATGAAGATGTGGACGGCGATGTCGACGATCCGGCCGCAGCAGAGCTCCAGCCGCTGGCCCCACTTCTCGATCGCCGTGATGAGGTAGGAGACGGCCGCGCCGAACAGGCGGTTCGCCATCACCTCGTCGAAGGGGTGGTCGCGCATCAGCAGCGCGATCTCGCGGTCCCACACCTCGGGCTTCACGAAGTGCCTGGGGTTCCGCGGCTGGACGGTGCGGCGCTGCTCCGTCGAGTCGGTCAGCATGACGGTCACGGTGGTGCTCCTCTCGAAGGCGTCGAGTGGCTCGGACACTGACCCGCTGTCGGCCGGCCGGCAGGGATCAGGAGCGGTCGGGGCGCTGAGCTCCGGGTGCCTGGGGAACCCGGCGACCGCATGAACGACGCTAGGGACCACGGGTTCGCGGGACAAGGCGGATCCGCTGGGTGCGCACGGCATGTGCGAGGCATGCACAACGTGTGCGAGTACGAAGCCCTGTGCGTCGGCGGTGACGGCTGACGCCGCACGGCGGGACGCCTGCGCCGACGGGGCGTTCAGGAGCGCGTGCTTGGGCGGCATTCTCGTCTGCCGCCCGTGGCCGGGTCGGTTCGGGTACGTGTTAGCGTGCGTGGATGGATGATCTGGGAGTTGTGGCCGCCTGGCCACCGGGGAAGATCAGGACCGAGCGGCTGGTGCTCCGGGCGCCCGAGGCGCGGGACCGGGCGGTGTTCGTCGAACTGCTCGCCTCGCCGGAGGTGCACACCTATCTCGGCGGCGCCCGGGCGCGGGACAGGGTGGAGCGGTCGCTGCCCGAGGTGCCCGAGCAGTGGCCCGGGAGTTTCGCCGTCGAGCTCGACGGGATGATGATCGGTCAGATCCTGCTGCGGAGGGTGCCGGGGCGCGGCCGCCCGGCGGCCGTGGGGAAGGCCGATATCGGCTACCTGTTCCTGCCGGAGGTGTGGGGGCGCGGGTACGCCACCGAGGCGTGCGCGGCGGCACTCGGCTGGCTGGCGGAAGTACTGCCCGGTGAGCCGGTGGTGCTCACCACGCAGTCGGCCAACCTCGCTTCGATGCGGCTCGCGGCGAAGCTGGGCTTCACCGAGGTGGAGCGGTTCGAGGCCTGGGGTGCCGAACAGTGGCTCGGCATGCGGTCCATGGATGATCCGATCATTTAGCTCGATCGGGTGCGGTGGGCCCGATTCGGCGAGGAGGCGGGCGGCCCGGCACGGATGATCTTGGCAGAGGTACCCAGCGCCCCCGGCAACTTCCCTTCCGGGGGCGCCCTTTGCCGACTTTGGAGAATCCATGCGAAACCCTGTCTCCCGCCTGCGCGGCGGAGCCCTGGCCGTCGGGCTCGCACTCACGGCGGCCGTGCTCCTCCCCTCGGGTTCCGCCGGTGCGGCCGACCAGTACGAGTGGGCCGCGCTCGGCGACTCGTACACCGCCGGTGTGTTCGTCGGGGACCCGCAGCCCGCGCTAGGTGATGTGTCGCGGGACGGCTGCGACCGCACCGCCGATGCCTACCCCGGTGTGGTCGAGCGGGAGTTGGAGGAGTTCCCGCCGGGCAAGCCCGTCCGGCTGACCAACGCCAGCTGCGGCAATGCCACCATCGCCGACATCGCCACGAACAAGCAGACGCCGGTCAGCCCCGTCCAGCGTCCCGAGGGCGGCTGGAGCGCGGTGGATCCCCAGGTCAAGCGGGCCAACCTGGGGGAGGACACCGACGTCGTCACCGTCGGCGTCGGCGGCAACAGCCTGCCCTTCGGCGGCCTCCTCCTCAAGTGCCTTGAACTGGGCCAGGGCGGGAAGTCCTGCCGCGACCACTACACCAACCCTCCGGAGGGGGAGGAGAGCATCCAGGACAAGCTGGCCCGGGTCCAGGACGAGTACATCGAGATGCTGGCCCACGTGCACCAGGCCGCGCCCAACGCCAAGGTGGTCACGGTCGGCTACCCGGCCGTCCTGCCGGAGGAGGGCAGCGCCTGCAACCGCGCCGACTTCACCCAGCTCGGCCCGATCGCCCACACCGACGTCGACTGGCTCCGGGACGACGTCCTGAAGCAGCTGAACAGCACGATCAAGCGGGTCAGTGAGTTCTTCGGCGACCGCTATGTCGACGTCTACGACTCCAGCGTGGGCCACGACGCCTGCCAGCCCACGGAGACCAAGTGGGTCGAGGGAATCTGCGGCGACGCCCCGGACTACTGGCCGGCCACGGTCGCCGGCACGTTCCTGGACTGCACGGTCCTCCACAAGCGCGCCACCCTGGTCCACCCCAACGCGGCAGGGCACGAGAACACCGCTGCCCACGTCGAGCGGGCCATCCGGATCGCCCTCCTCGAACGCTGACCGGTCGGCACGGGCCCTGACACTGGAGCCCCGGGCCACCTCGCGCGAGCGGGTGGCCCGGGGCTCCGGGCTGTCCGCTACTCGGCGGGGATGCCGCGGAGGAGGAAGGGGAGGTGGGCGCCGCGGGCGAGGGCGTCGAGGGCCTGGGTGGTGCGGCGGTGCTGGACGGTGTCCATGGCGTCGCGGAGTTGGGCCTGGTGGAGCCAGTGGACGCCGGTGATGGTGTGCGGCGGTCGGTGGCGGGCGACGGTGCTCTCCTGGGCGGACGTCAGGCGCCCGCCCCAGTAGACGAAGTTGACGCCCTCGGGGAGGAGTTGGGCGTCGACGTAGTCGGTGGCGAGGATTCTGCGCAGGGGCAGGACGAGGCCGGTCTCGGTCTCGGTGTGGCGGCGGGCGGCGAGGTGGGGGAGCTCGTTGGCCTCGGCACTGCCGCCGGGCATCATCAGCCCGGACTTGTAGGCGGTGCCGACGAGGAGGATCGCGCCGTCACGGTTGAGGATGAGCGCCTGGTGACCGAGTCGGCGGCGCGGCGGGTTGGTGAGGATCTCGGGCAGCTGGTTCAGCAAGGTGTGCTCCTTCATCGGGAGTTGAGGGGGAGGGCGAGAGCCAGGAGAGGCAGGCGGGGAGGCCGGCGCTGATCCCGGTCGCGAGGATGAGGCCGAAGATCAGCAACTGCGGCCCGAACGGCCCGTCGTGGATCGGCCAGCAGACGAGCGCGGCGGCGAGCGCGCTCAGGGCGGGGACGGCGACGGCGGCGACGACCAGCTTGAGCGAACGGCTCACGCCGCGTCGCCGGCGCGCGGCCGGCTGGGCTTCTGGACGGGGATGAAGCGCGGCTTGGGGAGGGCCTGGATGTGCTCGGGCTTGGTGGTCCACTCGCACCCGCCGGCTTCGTGGCGGAGGTAGGCAAGCCCGGCGAGGGTGTCCATGTAGACCGCCTCGGTGGGCTGGCCGGTGGGGTTGCGGTGCGCGAGGTCCCGGACGACCTCGCCGACAACGGGCTTGTACGCGGGAATACGGGGGCGACTGGGCATGTTGGCTCCATCGGTTGCGCAGGGTCCCGGATCTCTCACGGGGTGTAGCCATGGTGGACCGGTTCGGTTTACGATGGCCAGGGTCTGAACGTTGACCATCCCGGCGCGTGAAAGGTGCCAGCGTTCATGGACGAGTTGGTTGTTGACGTCATGTCATCTCCTGCCGTTCGCTTCGGGCAGGAACTCCACAGGTCACGAAGGTTGCGCGGGTGGTCGCAGGTCGGCCTCTCGAAGCGCATGGGGTACTCCAACACCCTGGTCTCGTACGTCGAACGAGCGAAGCGTCCTCCAACAAGGAAATTCGCTGTTAAAGCCGACGAGGTGTTCGAGAGTGGGGGTACTTTCTACGAACTCTGGCGCAGACATGCGAAAGCCAGCCTGCTGGAGGGCTTCGCGGAGTACGCGGACGGCGAGGCGAAGTGTCGTCGTCTGCGGTCTCTCTCGCTGACCGTCGTCACGGGGCTGTTCCAGGTCCCTGAGTACGCTCGTGCATTGGCCTATGCGGCGGTGCAGCGAGGGGCTATCAAGCAGTCGGAGGCCGACGAACGAGTCGACTTCCTCGCGAGCCGTCAGCGCATCCTCGACAAGAAGCTGCCGCCGCTGGTCCACGCGGTGCTGGACGAGAGCTGTCTCGTCCGCCCGATCGGTGGCGCTGAGGTCATGCTCAAGCAGCTCGACCACATCATCGAGTTGGCGGCCCGGCCGAACGTCACTATCCAGGTGGCACCGTTCGCGCTCGGGGAGAACCTGCCCTTCAAGATGCCGATCACCTTGCTGGACCTTCCGGACGGCTCGGTTGTCGGCTACGCCGAGTCCCAGGCTCGCGGGTATCTCGAACGTAGGCGCGAAAGGGTCATGGCCTGGGAGAGGGAGTACGATCACCTGGTGGTGGAGGCACTGCCCAAGGCGGCCTCCCTGGAACTGATCCACAAGGCTCGAAAGGAGTTTGCTCCGTGAACCCCGACCTATCCGACGCGGCCTGGTTCAAGTCGTCGTACTCCGACAACGGCGGTGAATGCGTCGAGGTCTCCGCGAGCTTCCCGGGCACCATCCCCGTCCGCGACTCCAAGGACCCCGAGGGTCCGGCCCTCGTCTTCCCCGCCTCCGCCTGGCACTCGTTCGTCGCCGGCGTCCAAGCGGGCGAGTTCGGCACCGTCTGACGACACCTCACAGCGGGGCCCTGACCGGATTTCCCGGTCGGGGCCCGCTGTCGTTCCGGCCTGTGCCTGGCTACCGTGGTGCCATGAAGCCGATTGCTGCCTCCGCCGCTCCCCACTGGCGCAAGAGCTCCCACAGCAACAACGGCGGCGAATGCGTCGAGGTCGCCACCAACCTCCCCACCGCCGTCCCCGTCCGGGACTCCAAGGACCCGGACGGCCCGGCTCTCCTCTTCCCCGCCCCCGCCTGGCGGGCCTTCCTCGCCGCCCTCCGGGAGGGCGAGTTCGGCAGGCGGTAGGAGCTCTCCGGCCGATCGGGTGACCTCCGTGGGCTTGTGACGTTAGGTACCTCGCGGGCCGGAGGAGGCGATCGCCGGCCCATCAGCCATGAGCAGTGGGAGGCGTACATCGTGTTGACCGGTGACTCGTTCAGTAGCAGCACCTTCGCCATCGAACTGGGCAAGTTCCAGGTTGAGACAGTTCAGTCCGTCTCGGGCCTGCAACTGGAGCAGGACGTCGTCGAGGTTCGGCAGGTCTCACCGACCGGTGAGCTGCTCATTCGCAAGCAGCCGGGCGCTCGCAAGACCGGTGAGATCACGATCACCCGTGGCATGGACAAGAGCACCGCGTTCACCGACTGGATCAAGGCCACTCTGGTCAATGCCGACCTCGACGCTGCCCGCCAGAACATCACGATCGCGTTGAAGGATGCGAACAGGCAGACCGTCCGCCGCATTCACCTCAGCAACGCTTGGGCGTCCCGCTGGGAGGGACCGTCGCTGGGAACCGCCGATTCCGGACCGGCCACGGAACAGGTGACGATCACCTACGAAGACATCACCGTCGAGTAGCAACCGGGTTCCGTCCGGTGGATCACGTCCGAAGCCGGATGACAGGGATGCTGCGGTGACAGTGCCGAGGAAGACGCAGCCGCGCTTGCCGTTGCTGTAGGCCGTGTCAGCTGCGACGCTCGATCTCACCGGCCATGTCGGCCGCGGCCTGGACGGGTGGGCTCGGCGGTCCCGTCCTCGGCGGACTGTTAGTCGTACTGGAGTGTGTGGCTCAGGCAGATCGGGGTCGCCGTCAGGGCGGGCGGCGGAGCGTGCGATCGTCCGCGCGGTGGTGAAATGGCGGAGCCCCGGCCGGATTTCCCGGTCGGGGCCCGCTGTCGTTCCGGCCCGCGTCTGGCTACCGTGGTGCCATGAAGCCGATTGCTGCCTCCACCGCTCCGCACTGGCGCAAGAGCTCCCACAGCGACAACGGCGGCCAGTGCGTCGAGGTCGCCACCAACCTCCCTACTGCTGTCCCCGTCCGGGACTCCAAGGACCCGGACGGTCCCGCCCTCCGCTTCCCCGCCCCCGCCTGGCGGGCCTTCCTCGCCGCGCTCCGGGACGGCGAGTTCGGCACCGCCTGACGGAGCGTCAAATCACCCGCCGCTCTGGCACGAGGCGTTGGCGCCCGGGATCACATTGATGGGGACGGCCAGTAGCTCGGCGTGGTTGCAGGCGCCCTGTGGCAGCGGGACGTCGATGTTCTGGCCGATCTGGACGTCGAAGTCGTCGGCGACGGCGCCGCCGGCGGTGGCCAGGACGCCGAGTACGGCCAGGGCGGCGGCCGCGAGGCCGGTCCGAATGCGCATGTCTCTCCCTGAGTGGTGACGGAACGTCGGCGGCGCGTGTCCCCCCGGCCAGGCCGGGGGGACGGCCGAGCCCGCCGCTACTGCTGCGCCGCGCGGCGGCAGGCGTTCCCGGCGATGACCGCCGGGACGTAGTCCTCGCGCAGGAGGTGGTAAGTGCCTGTTTCTGATGGCATGCGAAGCGACCTGCCGACCGCTCGCTCTGCGCCTCACCGCGTGGAGCGAGTGGCCGTCCGGTCTCCTCGAACGAGCTGCGGAGCGGTCGGAGTTCCGGTCACCCCTCGGTGGTCTCGACGACCTGGATCTCGAACGGCTGCCGGTTGTTCGCCTCGTTCCGGTCGTCGTCGCTGCGTACCTTGACGTAGCCGCCCGTCAGCGTGCCGAGCGGGACGCCGGGGCCCAGCCGCAGCGGGATCTGTGCCGTGGCGCTGCGGAACTGCCCCAGCCCGGCGGGGAAGGTGCAGCGCACCTTGTGGCCGTTCTGGAACGGGTAGCAGTCCTCCGGGAAGTACGGCTCCTCCGAGGTGACCCCCTCGGGCAGGGTGACCACGATGGTGAACGGCGAGGCCGTCCGGTCCGGTCCGAGGTTGCCGACGAAGGCGTGCAGCACGGTCTCGCCGCCGGGCGGAGCCGGGTCCGGGTCGATCCGGACCACGTAGAGGTCGGAGTTCGAGGGCCTCGCCGCCACGGCCTTCGCCGCCACCGCTTCTACCGCCGCGCGCGATTGCGAAACCTCCTGCCCACTCGCCCACGCCGTTCCGGCGACGAGCCCCGTCAGCGCGCACCCCACCGCCAGCGACCTGCCGAAGAAGCCCTGAATCGACCCGCTGCGGACCATCGCCGCTCACCCTGCTCTCTTCGCTTCAGCGCCCCGCACCGTCGCGGGTCGCGTCCGCACCAGGGTCGCCAACAGGTCGGCCGAGGCTCCGCCAACTCGCCCTCGGGTAACTCGAACGGGCGAACGTCGGTCCCGGCGTCGTGCGCGGGATGTCGACGACACCGGCCTCCCACGCACCGAACTCCTCCCCAGGTGTGACTATCCGCCCTGAGCGAACCTCCATGCCCAGACGCCAGCACGAACAACCGTCAAGGGGCCCGCCCGGGGTTCCTCTTGCCGCCTGGTAAGCATGCTGTGGGCGCATCACTTCGATGACGTCCTCGGCGCCGGCGACGGTTTGCGGCAGGCGGGCTGACGACGCCGGGCCGCTTGTGCTCCGAGGGGGCGCCGGTCTCCCGCAGAGCGTTGCGGTGGTGCGGCCGCTGCGTCCCCACGCAGTCCAGGGCCATGGCAGGGACCGAAGCGACTGAATCCTGGTCGCCGTCGTTGTCCCGTTGGGCCTGCGCCCCGCCGTTGTCCGTGGCCCCGGGGTGACGCCGGCCCGGGGGGTGACGTGGTGTTGGCTGTGCACACGGCGGGAAGCACCCTGTGCGGGGTCCTTCCCGCCGTGTGGCAGGTGCTCAGGAGAAGATGACCGAGCGGAGCTTGAGCCTGTTGCCGAGCTTCTTGCCGGGGTTCATCACGTAGTAGGTGTCGCCCTCGCAGTTGAAGTCGAGGAAGACGGTGGCGGTGGAGGTCGTGAAGTTCTCCGGCGCGAAGGCCGGGTGCTCCTCGGTGGCGCCGAAGAGGTTGATGCAGTCACCGCTCTCCGGCTCGACCATGCCGGCCGGGATACCGGGGCCGACCTTGTAGAGGAACTCGCCGTGGGCGGCGTGGGCGGTGTTGGGGACGGCGAGGAGGAGGGTGAGGGCGCCGAGGGCGGCGGCGGCAGTGGTGCGTAGGCGCATGCTGCTGGTCCTGTCCGTTCGGGGATGGCCGCTCCCCCCGTGTGGGCGGGGCGGTGCTCTGTACACTCCCCTGTCGCTCTCCCGACCAGGCTCCGGATCCTCCATGTAGCCCAGAGATCTCGGTCTGTGGTGGAGCGGGCGCAGTGCCTCTGTTCAGAGGTCCCGGACTCATGCGCGTAGGTCGGGATCGAACGAGCCCGGATCGATTGCCCAAGTGAGCCGGGGCGGTGTCGTGAGGAGGTGAAGCCATCCGGCTTCGTCGGTCCGGGAGCCGAGAACACCGGTGATCGAGCCAGCCGGACGTCGTGGGATGCTGGAACCCGTTCCGGCGGTTCGGGTGGATCCGGGGCAGAGTGCTCGGGGACACCTTGAGAACGATCAGTCCCGCTGGGCTTCGCGGGACTTCGGCTGGCCGGAACGGCGGGACTGACGGCGGGTTATGCGCCTGGTCATGATGGTGATCGCGGCCCAGGTGATCAACGTTTCGGAGTGCTGGATCAACCGTTCGTAGTCCCTGGCGTGTCGGCGGGCGTGCATGATCCAGGCGATCGAGCGTTCGACGACCCAACGGCGGGGCAGGACGACGAAGCCCTTGGTGTCCCGGGGTCGGTTGACGGTCTTGAGGGTGAGGTTCAGGTACTTCTTCGCCCAGGTCACGAGCTGTCCGGCATAGCCGGAGTCGGCCCAGACGATGGTGATCTCCGGGTGCATCAGGCGAAGCCGGAACAGGACCTCCTTGGCCGCGTCGCGGTCGGTGACGTCGGCGGGAGTGACCATGACGAACAGCGGCAGGCCCTTCGTGTCCACGACCAGGTGACGCTTCCGGCCGTTGATCTTCTTCGCGCCGTCGTAGCCGCGCGAGTCCCGCCCGACGGTCTCGGCCGCCTTCACCGACTGGGAGTCGATGACGGTGGCCGCCGCGTTGGGCGCCCGGCCCATGTCGCGCCGGATGCGCTTGCGAAGCTGGTCACGGATCTGCCCGACGACGCCGGCCGCCGCCCACCTCGACATAAACCCCCAAACCGTGCGCCAGGGCGGGTAGTCCCTCGGCAGGGCTCTCCACTTGCATCCCGTGTCGACGACGTAGCGGATCGCGTCCACGATCTCGCGGCGCGGGTGCTTCTCCGGGCGCCCGCCCGCCGGGCTCTCGCAGGCCGGCGGCGGCAGGAGCGGTTCGATCAGCTTCCACTCGTCGTCCCAGGTGTCCGACGGATAGCAGCGGCGCCGGGCCAACGCGGTGCCTCCCCTCAGGCGAAGGCCCTGGTCCGGCCGCCGGGGCGGCCGGACCAGGGCGGTCAGGCGTCGGTGAAGTGGGCGATCACGTCGAGCGTGGACTCCACCGAGTTGAGCTGGGTGTTCAGGTGCTTGATCCACCTCCCCTTGGGCTGGAGGGCGGCGTGCGGGGCGACGACGCCGGTGAGGAAGCGGCGGATCTCGGTGAGCTTCTCGCGGATCACCGCGATCTCGTAGACCTCCAGCTCGGCGGGGTCGGAGCAGAACTTGTAGCCGTCCGTCCGGCTCCAGATCAGGGGCGGCCACTCGCGTTCGGCGATGATGTCGCGCAGGCAGGCCAGGCCCGCCCTGACCTGGCTCTTGCTGAGCTCACTGCATCTGATGAGCTGGTCGAAGGTCAGCCCCGCGGGACGGGCCTCGAAGAGGACCTTGCGGACGGTGTCGGCGTGCCGTTCGGCGGCGGGCGACCTGCGGTCGGAGGCCCGGGGCATCCCAGTATTCGCCCGTCAGGAGCCGGGCCAGCTCGCTGTCGACGTCGACCTTGCCGGTGTCCACCGCGGTCTCGATCCAGTCGAGGGTGGCCCGGCAGGCGGCGATCCGCTCGTGGACGATGGCCTTCTCGTCCGAGCTCAGCTGCCGGTCGCGCAGACCCGGGACGGCCCGGCCGGCCGCGGCGACGAACGCGTGGCAGGCGGTGACCAGGTCCAGGAACTCCACCGACCGGTCGATCCGGCGGATCGCCGGCGCGATCGGGCTGTTCTGCTCGAAGTGTTCGCGGGCCTGCCGTCCGCGCTCGACCTGGGCGTGGTTGACCTGGTGGCGGGCGGTGTCGTCGGCCATCGCCCGGGCCGCGACGTCGGGGCGACGCAGCAGCCCGGTGGTCACCTGCGCCGCGACGTGGTCGTCGCGGGTCAGCTCCTCGACCACCTTCATCTTCTCGGCCGGCGCGACCCGGGCGACGACCGCCGGGCGCCGCAGGAACTCCGGGGCGACCGCGGCAGCGACCTCGTCGTCGCGGGTCAGCTCCTCGACGACGCGGACCTTGTCCTCCGGCTTGACCTGGGCGACGACCGCCGGGCGGCGCAGGAAGTCGCCGGTCACCGTCGCGGCGACCTCCTCGTCCTGCGCGAGCGAGTGGATCGCGCTGACCTTCTCCTGCGGGGTGACCGGCTTCGCGACCTGCCAACCGACCCGCCGCTTCGCCTCGTCCGGCGTCCAGCGGGCCTTGCCGTCCGGCGGCGTCAGGATCGCGGCGAACCGCTCCTCCTCGTCCTCGATCCGAGCCAGGATGCGGTGGACCGTGAACGACACCCCGGCCTGCCGGCGCTCCTTCGGCCACTTCGACGACGTCCACCGGTCGGTCTTCAGCTGCGAGTAGGACAAGCCGATGTCCTCGGCGAGCCGGAACAGCGAGTCCTTCACGGTGAAGAGCTCCTCGGCCGGCCCCGACCCGCCCTGCTCGCGCATCGGCTCGACCTCCAGCGCGTAGTCGCCGACCGTGAACTGGATCCGGCTGGCCGTCTCCACCAGCTTCCGCAGCTCGGCGACGATCTCGGCGTACCGCTCGATGCTGACATTACCGATCTTGTCGGCCTTCTCGATCTCGACGTTCTCGGGCATGGCTCTCACTACCAACCCGCGGGCCGGGCACGGCTGTTGGCCGCGACGGGACACGGCCCGCTCTCGACACCGAGAGTCGGTATGCACATCCACTGATCACAACAAGTCACCACGGAATGACCGAAGTTGGGGTGAGGGTGACCGCAGAAACCGTACGTGGAGCGTTTACTGTGACCGATCCGCGAACGTTTCCTTTCGCGCCCTCCAGGCCCTCACCACGCACCGCCGCGAGCAGAACCGGGCGTCCGAGCGCCGGTCCACCCCGACCACCCACCGCTCCTCGCACACCGGGCACACAGCCCGGCCGTCACCCGCCAGCTCCGCCGCCACCCGCTTTCGCAGCCGGCGGTCCACACGCCACTGCCAGGCCCGACACCGCGGCGAGCAGAACCTTGCGTGCACCCTCGACCCCGGCCTGAGCCGCTCGCCGCAGGACGCGCACGCCGGAAGTTCAACCCGCTCCGCGCCATCCGACACGACCTCAGCGTAGATCTCAAGAGTACTCAGAGTGAGGGATCAGAAACAGTCACTAACAGTCCTGGAAGGCTTGCTGGTCGCCGGCCGAGCCGATCAGGCAGGCGTCCTCCGCGACCTGCGCGTCGGCGTCCGGCTTGTGCTCCAGTACGTAGTAGAAGCAGCCCTGCGGGGTCGCGTTCGCGGCCGGGGCGAGGGCGACGACGCCGCCCAGGGCGAGGGTGAGGCCGCAGGTGGCGGCGGCGATCCGTCGTACGAGCTTCATGATTTTCGAATCCTTCCGATAAGTGCGGAATCGGCGACCGGCGAAGCGCGTGTCCGCCTGCCGGATCCGCCCGCCGCACACACCTATCGAAGATCCGCCCCGGTCATCCGGGCGCCGCGCCGCCGCCCCGTTCGAGATCACCCGAAGGCCTGGGGCCCCGGCGGCGACCTCAGGACGGGTGGATCAGGCGGCTCTCGTAGGCGAACACCACCGCCTGGACCCGGTCGCGGAGTTCGAGCTTCTGCAGGATCCGCCCCAGATGGGACTTCACGGTCGCCTCGGCGAGGTACAGGGTGCCCGCGATCTCGGTGTTCGACAAGCCGCGGCCCGCCTGGACCAGCACCTCGCGCTCCCGCGCGCTGAGCCGGTCCAGCCGGCGCAGCCGCTCGACGCGCTCGGGGTCGTCGCCGTCACCGCTGCCGCCGTCGGGGAGCAGGGGGCGGACCTGTTCCAGCAGGAGCCGGGTGATCCGCGGGGAGACCACCGCGTCGCCCGCCGCCACGCTGCGGATCGCGCCGAGGAACTCCTCGGGCCGGGTGTTCTTCAGCAGGAACCCCGAGGCCCCGGCGCCGAGTCCGGCGAAGGCGTACTCGTCCAGGTCGAAGGTGGTGAGGATCAGCACCTTGGTCTGTGGCGAGGCCTCGACGACCTGCCGGGTCGCCTCGATCCCGTCGACGCCGGGCATCCGGACGTCCATCAGGACGACGTCGGGCCGCAGCTCCCGGACCAGGCGTACTGCCTCGGCGCCGTCCGCGGCCTCGCCGACGGCTGCCAGGTCGGGCTGGGAGTCCAGGACGGTGGCGAAGGCCATCCGGAGCAGCGCCTCGTCGTCGGCGATCAGGACGCGGATCGTCATGCGGACACCGTCCCGCTGCCGCCCAGGTGGAGGCGGGTGTGGACGCCCCAGCCGCCGCCCGGGCGTGGCCCGGCGCGCAGGCTCCCCCCGTAGGCGGCCGCGCGTTCGCGCATGCCCGCGATGCCGTGGCCAGTCGGTGCGGCGGCGGGGGCCGGCGGACGTGGGCCGTCGTCGGTGACGTCCACGGTGACGGCCGCGGCCGAGCACACGATCCGGACGTCCGCGCGGGTGCCGGTGGGGGCGTGCTTGAGGGTGTTGGTCAAGGCTTCCTGCACCAGGCGGTAGACGGTGAGCTGCGCGGTGGCGGGGACGCGGACGTGGTCCCCGTCGAGGTCCAGCCGGGTCGGCAGTCCGGCGGCGCCCATTTGCTCGGCGAGGGCGTCGAGTTGGGCGATGCCGGGCAGCGGGTGGCGGGTCGCGTCCGGTTCGTCGGCGCGCAGGACGCCCAGGGTGCGGCGCATGTCGGTCAGCGCCTGCCGGCCCGTCTCGGCAACCTGGAGCATCGCGGCGGTGGTCCGCTCGGGCGCCCGGTGCTGCGTGTAGACGGCGGCGTCGGTGAGCGCGACCATGACGGACAGGTTGTGGGTGACGATGTCGTGCATCTCCCGGGTGATGCGGGTCCGCTCCTCGGCGACGGCCAGCCGCGCCTGCTGCTCGTGCTCCCGCTCCCGGCGGGCGGCCCGTTCCTCCACGGCGCCGAGCAGGGCGCGCGTCGTCCGCACGTTCACCCCGAGGACGGCGGCGGCGACGACCATCGCGGTGGCTGCGACAAAGGGTGTCAGGAACGCGCCCTCGGTCGTCCAGCGCAGGCAGGCCAGCAGGACCCCGGCCTCCGCGACGGCGGCGGCGACCAGCGTGCCGCGCCGGTCGGAGTGCGCGGCCGCCGTGTAGAGGGCCACCAACACGGCGACGTCCGCCTCCAGTTGGACACCCGTCAGCCACTGGACGGCCGCTGCGGCCACCACCGCGCCGAACACCGCGCGCGGGGCCCGGCGCCGCCACAGCAGGGGCAGCGCGAGGGCGGCGGTGAGGGCGAGGGCCAGTGGCAGCTCGTGCGGCGCGCGGGTGGCCACGACGTTGACGAGGAGCAGCGCCGGGAGCAGTGACTCCCACACGGCGGGCGGCAGCCGGAAGCCCCGACGTAGGCGCTCCCGCACCTGGTGGGCGGTGAGCGGTCCCACGGCTGCCTCGGTCATCACACGTCCTCGTCGCTCCGGCATCGGCCCTGCCACGGTAGGCCGGGGACGAGGCGACGCACATGCGCCCACCGTCGGATCGCCCCGCGCCCGGGTACGACCACAGGAGGAGCCCCGCCCCCGCCCCGTACCTCCCGTGGTCGCAGCACGGCGGCCGATCCGGCCTGCTCGAATGCTCCTCCGGTCGCAGGCGGCGGCGACCGGGGATCGATGTGGCCGCGCGGGCTCGCCGCCGAGCATCGCGGGGTGACCGAGAACATCACGGGACTGTTCATGTCCCCCCTGGAAATCCTCGCCCTGCTGGGCGCCCTCGCGCTGGTGGTGGCGCGCTGGTTGCCCCCTGCCGCCCGCCCGCGCGCCACGGTCGCGGCGGGGGCGGTGCTGCTGCTGTCGGTGCTCGTGCTGGCCGTGACGGGGCTGCGCTGGCAGTTGCTGCCCGTGCTGGTCGGCGCTGCTCTTGCGGCGCCGTTCGCCGCCGCCCCCCTGCTGCGACGTCGCTTCGGCCGCCGCCCGGCCTGGCGGGCCCGCTGGTGGCTGGCGCTGCCGGGCACGCTGGCCTGCGCCGGGCTGATCGCCGCCGGGCCGGTGGCCGCCTGGGCCTTCCCGGTGCCCGAATTCCCGGATCCGACGGGCGAGTTCGCGGTCGGCACCCGCGTCGTCCAGTGGACCGACTCGGGCCGCCCCGAGACCTTCACCGCCGACCCGGACGACCGGCGCACCGTCGTCGTCCAGCTCTGGTACCCGGCGCAGGCTTCCGCCGCCGGCGCCGAGCGCGCCCAGTACCTCGGCCGCACCGAGCAGGAGGCGCGCACCGTCGCCGACGCCCTGGCCGGCGGCGTCGGCCTGCCGGGGTTCCTGCTGGACGGCGTGCCGAAGGCGCGCAGCCACTCGGTCTTCGACGCCCCGGTGGAGGGCACGGGGGGACGGTTCCCCGTCGTGCTGTTCTCGCCCGGCTCGGGCGGCGTGCGCACCCAGAACACCGCCTGGGCGGAGGAACTGGCCAGCCACGGCTACCTGGTGGCCGCCGTCGACCACCCGTACGACGCCGCCGCCGTCGTCCTCGCCGACGGGCGGACGGTCACCACCGAGACCTCGTCCAGCGGCGACGCGGACGAGGACGCGAAGCTCGCGGCCGGCTGGACGGCGATCCGGGCCGCCGACCTCGGCTTCGTCCTCACGCAGTTGGAGGGCCTGGACCGGGGCGAGGGCGCGGACCCGCTGCGCGGACGCCTGGACACCGGCCGGGTCGCGGTGACCGGCCACTCCATGGGCGGAGCGGCCGCCCTCCAGGCCGCCCGGCAGGACCGCCGGTTCGGCGCCGTCATCGACCTGGACGGCTTCCCCCACGGCCCCACCACGCCCGCCCTCGACCGACCGGTGCTCGCGCTCACCCAGGCCATCACCCCGGCGACCGACGCGCGCTACCTGCCCCGGCTCACCGAGGCGCTCGGCTCCGGCACCGCGACGAACTACCGGCTCACCATCCCCGGAGCTGCTCACCTCACCTTCATGGACGGCCCGCTGTACCTGCCGCCGGTGCCCACGATCGTCGGCACCCTGGGGCGGACCGAGAGCCCGCGCGTCGTCGCCGGGGCGACCCTCGCCTTCCTGGACGCCACCCTGCGGGCCCGGCCCGGCGACCTGGCGGGTGCCCTGTCCGTGTACGGGGACCTCACCGTCCACCGGCCGGGAGGTGGCGGCTGACCGGCCGAACGCGCGTGGCCCGGATGGCGGTTGGCGCCACTCCAACAGCGCAGACGGGGCGGCCGGGCGGCGGCGCACTGGTTGCGGGGGCGGGGCGGCGGCCGAAGGGTCGGTGGCATGACTTCCTCGCATCGTCGCCCGGTGGCGCTGCTGCGCCACTGCGCGCTCGCCCTCGTCCTGCCCGTCGCCGGCAGCCTCCCGGCCGCCGTCCCCGCACTGGCCGAGACCTCCTCGGCCGCCGTCCCTCCGCCCGCACCGCCGGCCCTCGCGGCGAGCGGTGAACAGGTCTTCGACACGCCCGGCACCTTCTCCTTCAGCGTCCCGGCGGACGCCACCGAACTGGTCGTCCGGGCCTGGGGCGGCGGGGGCGGCGGGGGCGGCGGCGGTGGTGGGGGAGGCGGCGGTGGCGGTGGCGGCGGGGGTGAGGACTCCAACCTCGGCTCGGCCGGCGGTGGCGGTGGGGGCGGCGGCGCCAGCGGAAGCGGCGGCGGTGGCGGTTCCGGCGGTGGCGGGGGCGGCTACCTCGAATGCCGCTTCTCGGGCGCCGTGCTGGACCAGCTGAAGCGGGGCCGCCCGCGGATTCTCGTCGGCCAGGGCGGGACCCCGGGTGGCGGCGCCGCGTCGGCGTCCGGTGGCGGGGGCGGCGCGGCGACGGAGAACGGCACCTCCGGCGGCAGCGGGAGCACCGGTAACAGGGGTGGCGCCGGCGGGACCGGTGGGCTGAGCGGCCTGGTCCTGCCGGGTCCCTTCCTCGCGGCCCCGATGGCGACCGCCGGCGGGGGACGCGCGGGCGGCGGCGGAGCGGGCGGACCGGGCGGCGGGGGCGGCGGCGGGGGCACCACCGGGATCGCTCCCCCGAGCGCGGACTCCCCGG
>NZ_JBFBDO010000134.1:0-19228 GCF_040683335.1 Kitasatospora sp. NPDC093806 | reverse complement strand
GGCGGCGGTCGGCGGGGTGGCGGGCGGGGCGGGCGCCAGAGCCAGAGGGTGCGGAAGCCGTCGGCGCGGCGGGCGGTCTCCTCGGCCGCCCGGGTCTTCCCGGTGCCCGAGGGGCCGGTGAGGACGGCGAGGCCGCCGTGGCCGGCCCGGGCGGCGGCGAGGGCGTCCGCGAGTTCGGCCAGCTGGTCGGCCCGGCCGACGAAGGGGAGCGCAGGCATCGGGTCGTCCTCTCGCCCGGGTGGGGCGCGCGCCGCCGCCGCGCGAGCCCTCTCCTCAGAGGGTAGGCCGGGCGCCCGGTGGCGGCCCGGGGTGCGCCGGGCGCACGCTGGTGGTATCCGGGCGGCGGTGCGCGCCGTCGCGGGGACCGCAGGAGGTGCGGGAGTCATGGCGAAGTTCATGGATGTCCACCACGGGATGGTCGGTATCACCGCGGAGCAGTTGCGGGCGGCGCACCAGGCCGATCTGGCGAACGAGGGCGCCGAGGGCGTGCACTTCGAGCAGGCGTGGGCCGACCCGTCCACGGGTGACGTCTGGTGCCTGTCCGAGGCGCCGTCGAAGGAGGCCGTGCAGAAGGTCCACCAGGCCTCCGGGCATCCGGCGGACGAGGTGCACGCCGTTCCGCTGACCGTCTGACGCCCGCCCGATCCGTTGGACGGGCGCCGGATTCGGACGGGGGACCCCCTGGCCGATCGCGGAGACTCCGCTACGTTACCGGTATGACCAGCACACCGGAGACTGTCGTTCCGTCAACCGCCGCGCCCAGCCGTCCGGCCGGGCTCTTCGAAGCGCTCAGCGCCGGCGCCGTCCGCGACGTGGCGGGCCTGCGGGAGGTCTACGAGCAGCCCGGCGACCACGCCCGCCGCAAGCAGGTCGACCACATCAACAGCCTCGCGCGGCAGCTGATCGCCTGCTCCTCGCTGGTCTTCGTGGCCAGCGCGGACGCCGCCGGGCGCTGCGACGTGTCCCCGCGCGGGGGCCCGGCCGGGCTGGTCTCGGTGCTCGACGAGCACACCCTGGCGATCCCGGACGCGACCGGCAACAAGCGGCTGGACACCCTGCACAACATCGTCGAGACCGGCCGGGCCGGCCTGCTGTTCGTCATCCCCGGCCGGGACACCACGCTGCGGGTCAACGGCCGGGCGTGCGTCTCCACCGACCCGCGGTTGCTGGAGCAGCTGACGGCGGTCGGCAAGCCGCCGCGCAGCGCGATCGTGGTGGCGGTCGAGGAGGTCTACCCGCACTGCCCGAAGGCGCTGCTGCGCTCCTCGGCATGGAAGCCGGAGAACTGGCTCGCCCCGGACGCCCAGCCGAGTTCGGCCGAGGTCACCCTCTCCCACCTGGCCGACCCGTCGCTGACCATCGAGGCGATCCGGCAGGCCGAGCGCGAGTCCCTGCTCTACCGCTACGAGTGACGGCACCACGACCGGCGGCGCGACGGGCCGGTCCCGGACGGACGGAACACCGTCCGGGGCCGGCCCGTCGTCGCCCGGCTCAGGCCGCGGCCTTGGCCACGTCCACCACCGTCGCACCGTCCGCCGCCCGTCGGACGGCGTCGACGCCCTTGTGGGCGGCGTCCTTGCTCGCGTAGCCCTGGCCGGTGGCGACGATCTCGCCGTTGCCCGCCTTGAGCCGGAACCGGTACTTGCCACCGGCGTCCTCGTACACCTCGAACTTGCCCGCCATCCGGGCCACCTCCTCGTCGTCGGGGCGCGCGGCGCGCCCACCTGCACGGTGCGCCCCGGCGGCGGTGGCCCGCACCCGCTCGGGGGCCGGACGGGTGACCGGTCCCGGAGCGCGTGCCGGGGCGGCGGCGGGCGGGTTGAATGGGCGGATGGACTGCGTCTTCTGTGCGGTGGTGGCGGGCACGGAGTCCGCGCACCGGGTGCTGGACGACGAGACCGCGGTGGCCTTCCTGGACCGCCGGCCGCTGTTCCCCGGCCACGTGCTGGTGGTGCCGCGGGCCCACCACCGCACGCTGGCGGACCTGCCGGCGGCGGAGGTGGGCCCGTTCTTCCTGCGGGTGCAGCGGGTCGCGGCGGCCGTGGAGGACGGGCTGGGCGCGGCGGGCAGCTTCGTCGCGGCGAACAACCGGATCAGTCAGTCGGTGCCGCACCTGCACGTCCACGTGGTGCCGCGCAACCCGAAGGACGGGCTGCGCGGCTTCTTCTGGCCGCGCGGGAAGTACCCGGACGAGGCGGGCGCGGCGGCGGTCGCCGAACGGCTGCGCGCCGCGCTCGCCCGGCCACCGGGCTGATCAGCCGACCCGGACGTCGTCGATCACCCAGTACCAGTTGTTGCTGCCGGTGTACCGGAAGCGCAGCCGCAGCCGGCTCGCGCCCGCCGGGACGGCCAGGTCGAGCCGCTGCCGGCCGTTGGTGTCGGCGGTGAAGGCGCGGACCTGGACGGGCGTGCCGCCGTCCCAGACCGCGAACACCTGGGCGGTCTGCGGGCTCTCCGGCCGGTAGAAGGTGGTGAAGGCGACCGGGACGGTGCTCCGGCCCCCGACCGGGTACTCGGGGCTGACCAGGGTCGAGTCGTAGGAGCCCTTGAAGGTCTTGTCGGCCCACTCGTCGGAGTCGGCGACGGCGAAGACGTTGCGGGAGCGGACGTTCAGCTCGCGGTTCTGGTCGCGCTGGGTCTTGGTCCAGAACTCGTCGGTGGTGAACGACCAGCCGCGCCACTCGGTGACGCCGCCGGTGCCCATCGCCGAGTTGTCGACCGACCAGCCGGCCGGCGGGGTGTGGGTGAAGCCGAGGACGCCGGCCGCGATGCCGGTCTCGTCGACCCGGCCGGTGAGCTGCGGGCGCAGCGCGTCGAAGGCGTCCGGGACGAGGGCGGGGATCGGGCTGCCGTCCAGGCCCCAGGCCGGGTCGACGGCGATGCCGAGGTGGGCGAGGGCGGTGGGCGCGATGTCCACCATCCGCACGTCGTGGCGGACCGAACCGGCCGGGAAGGCCGAGCCGTTGGCGATCACGAAGGTCTGCCGCTCGTCCCAGCTGGAGCCGCCGTGGCCGCCGGTGGGGGTGTGGCCGTGGTCGGCGGTGATCATGACCAGCCAGTCCTCCTGGCCGTAGCCGGCGCGGCCGCGGACCGCCGTCAGGATCTGGCCGACCTGGGCGTCGACGCCGCGGATCGCGTCCAGGTAGGCCTGGCTGGCGGCGCCGCTGCTGTGGCCGGCGTGGTCGACGTTGTCGAGCTGGACGAAGACGGCGTCGGGGTTCTCGTCGCGCAGCTTGGCGACGGCGCGGGAGGTGGTGCCGGCGTCGTACTCGGCGGACGGGGTGGCGACCCGGGTGTCGACCCGGCCGGAGTAGATGGTGTCGGCGATCGGCGCCCAGGAGGCGACCACGTAGGTGGCGAGCGCGGGGTCGGCGGCCTCGGCGCGGGTGAGGAAGTCGGGGTAGGCGGCGAAGGCGGGGGCGGTGAAGTCGTTGTCGCGGACGTTGTGCTTGTCGGGCCAGACGCCGGTGGCGATGGTGGACCAGCCGGGGCCGGAGGAGGTGCCGGCCATCGGGTTGGCGTAGAGGCTGCTGGCGGCGGTGAGGCCGCCGGCCATGAGGGCGGTGAGGTTGGCGGCGCCGGCGTCCTTGATGCGGGTGAGCATGGTGCCGTCGAGGCCGATGACCAGGACCTTCGGGGTGCGGGCGGCGGCCGCGGCGGTGGCGGCGCGGGCGGCGGTGGCGGTGAGCGGGCCGGCGGCGAGCACGGCGGTGGCGGCGCCGAGGAGCAGGCCGCGGCGGGAGAGGGCGGGGGCGGCGGGGTTCCGGGGGTTCACGTGGTCCTCCTGATGCTGCGTCATGACGCGGGAAGGGGGGCGGTGACCACGGTCGGAGCAGCGGGTGGACGGCGGTCGCCGGGTTCCCGACCCGGGCGTGAACAGCGCTCGAATTCGGTCCAGACCCGTTACCGTTTTGTGATGCGGGTGGGGCGAGTGGGGCAGGTGCGGGCGGAGCGACGGCTCGGTCAGTCCGCTTCGAGCCGGGTGGTGAAGCTGAACCGGTCGCCCCGGTAGAGCGAGCGCACCCGCTCCACCGGCAGGTCGGCCGCGTCCCGGGTCAGCCGGTGCAGCAGCAGCATCGGCAGGGCGGGCGGGGTGCCGACCAGCAGGGCCTCGCGCGGGGTCGCCAGCACCGTCTCGATCCGCTCGTCGGCGGCGCCGAAGGTGATGCCCGCCTTCTCCGCGAGGAACGCGTAGAGCGAGGAGCCGGGATCGAACTCCTCGTCCAGCGCCGGGACCCGGCCCACCGCCAGGTAGGTGCTCTCCAGGCCGACCCGCTCGCCGTCCGCGAGCAGCACCCGCTCCAGGTGCCAGACCGGCTCGCCGGGGGCGATCCGCAGCTGACCGGCCAGCTGCGGATCGGCGCCGAGCCGCTCCAGCCCGATCAGCGTGCGCCCGGGCACCCGGCCCTGGCGCCGGACGCCCTCGGTGTAGCTGGCGAGCGAGAGCGGCTGCTCCAGCTTGGGGCCGGCCACCACCGTGCTGCGGCCGCGCCGCCGGACCCGGCCCTGGATCAGCAGGTCGCGCAGCGCCTGGCGGAGGGTCTCGCGGGCAACCTCGAAGCGGGCCGCCAGTTCGCGCTCGGTCGGCAGCACCCCGCCCTCGCCGAGCTCGTCGAGCAGCGCCTCCAACTGGCCCTTGACGGCGTAGTACTTGGGCACCCGGCCGTGCTCGGGGATGCCCGAGCGGATCGGTGCGCCCGGGCCGGAGCGGGCCACGGGGTCGGGGGTCTCGTCCACCCGGCCATCCTTCCAGACGGCGGGGCCGGGGCCGGACGGGGCGCGGGGTCCGGTCCGGACGGCGCGGCGCGGCCGCGCCGTCCGCCCGGCGGCTCTTTCGCCCGACCCCCTTGACAGGTATAGACCACTCCGCTTGAGTCTGGGTCAGCCCCGCACCGGCCCGCACCCCGGTCGGCCCGTCCCCCACGACGAGCCCCCACACCGCGGGGCCCGGCCTCCCCTGCCCCGACGTCCCTTCCTCCACGACCGTGCGGCCCCCACCGCACAAGGGGTGATCAAGTGTCCACGAAACGCCTGCTCGCACTGCTCTCCGCGCTCGCCACGGCGCTCGCGGTCGTCCTGCTGCTGCCCGTCGCCAACGCGAGCGCCGCCGTCTGCGCCACGCCCTGGAGCTCCTCCTCCGTCTACCTCAACGGCGCCACCGTCTCCCACAACGGCCACAACTGGCGCGCCAAGTGGTGGACCCAGAACGAGCCGCCGAGCACCGGCGGCTCCGGCGTCTGGTCCGACCAGGGCACCTGCGGCACCGGCCCGACGCCGACCCCCACCACGACCACGACGCCGACCCCGACGCCGACCGGCACCGGGACGCCCAACCCGGGCGGATTCCCGGTCAGCCAGGCCCAGTTCGACCGGATGTTCCCGAACCGGAACCCCTTCTACACCTACCAGGGCCTGCTCGACGCCACCACCGCCTACCCCGCGTTCGCGGCCACCGGCAGCGACACCGTCCGCAAGCAGGAGGCCGCGGCCTTCCTCGCCAACGTCAACCACGAGACCGGCGGGCTCTACTACGTCGTCGAGCAGAACACCGCCAACTACCCCCACTACTGCGACAGTTCCCAGCCGTACGGCTGCCCGGCCGGCCAGGCCGCGTACTACGGGCGCGGACCGATCCAGCTGAGCTGGAACTTCAACTACAAGGCGGCCGGCGACGCGCTCGGCATCGACCTGCTGCACAACCCCAACCTGGTGCAGACCGACCCGGCCGTCGCCTGGAAGACCGCGCTCTGGTACTGGAACACCCAGAACGGCCCCGGCACCATGACCCCGCACAACGCCATGGTCAACGGCTACGGCTTCGGCGAGACGATCCGCAGCATCAACGGCGCGCTGGAGTGCAACGGCGGCAACCCGGCGCAGGTGCAGAGCCGGATCAACTCCTACCAGAGCTTCACCCAGCTGCTCGGCACCGTCCCCGGGTCCAACCTGAGCTGCTGACCGTCCGTTAACCCGTCCACCGTGGCGCGACCGTACCTCCGACGGACGACCGGAGGGGGACGAAATCGTCGCCACGGTGGACGCCCGGGCCGTCCGACCGCTCCTAGGCTCGACACCATGAACGACCTTGGCAGCCTCGTCCAGCAGACCGCCGACCGCCTCGCCGGCCAGCAGGTCGGCGCGGTGGTCGCCGGACTCGCCCGCGGCACGGTGGAGATCCGCGGCGCCGGGCGCACCGGCCCCGGCGCCGCCGGCGGACCGCCCGGCCCGGACACGCTGTTCGAGATCGGCTCGGTGACCAAGGTGTTCACCTCACTCGCGCTCGCCCGGCTCGCCCTGGCCGAGACCGTCGCCCTGGACGAGCCGCTCGCCGACGTGCTGGCCGACGCACTCCCGGCCGGCACCGCCGTCCCCGCCAAGGGCTCGACCCCGCTCACGCTGCGCCACCTCGCGACCCACACCTCCGGCCTGCCCCGGCTGCCCGCCGGGATGCTGCTCCCCGCGCTGCTCCGGCCCGGCAAGCCCGACCCGTACGCGCACTGCACCGCCGACCGGCTGCTCGCGGGCCTGCGCCGGACCAGGCTGCGGGCCACCCCGGGACGCAGCTTCCGCTACTCCAACCTCGGCGCCGGGCTGCTCGGCCTCGCCCTCGCCCACCGGGCCGGGACCGGGTACGGGGAGCTGGTCCGACGGGAGATCTGCGAGCCGCTCGGCCTCGCGGACACGGTGCTGACGCCCGACCCGGCGCAGACGACCCGGCTCGCCCCGGGCCACACCGCGGGCGGACGGCCGGTGCCGCCCTGGCAGCTGGCCGACCTCGCGGGGGCGGGCGGGCTCAAGTCCACCGTCGCCGACCTGGCCGTCTTCCTGCGGGCGCAGCTGGCCGCGGGGACGGCCGACGAGGACGCGACGGACGGGAGCGCGGCGCTGGCGCCCGCGATCACGCTGACCCGGGAGGTGCGGCACCGGGTCAACCCGGTCGCCTGGATGCACCTCGGCTGGCTCGGCTCCCGCCTGCACGCCAGCCAGGGCGGGCACCTGCAGGTCTGGCACAACGGGGGGACGGGCGGCTACCGCTCGTTCGTGGGCTTCGACCCGGAGAAGCAGGTCGGCGTGATAGCCCTGGCCAACACCCGCCGCTCCGTCGACACCGCCGCCGTCGCCCTCCTCCGCACCCTCCAGACCACCCGCCCCACCTTCCCCCGCACGTAGGCCCCCTGCTTTGCGCCGCGCGGGGGTGGTGGGGCGCGTGGGAAGATGGCAGGGCTGGTGCAGACGATCTCCGGGCGGTCCGATGGCCATGGTGACCGAGCATGGTGAACGAACGGCGTGAGGCCGGCGCGGAGCCGGGCGGCGAGTCCGGCGAGGACCCGCGTCCCGACGCGCTGCTGATGGTGCCGATCGCCACCGCGCTGATCGAGTCCGACGGCCGGATCCTGCACTGGAGCAACGACGCCGAGGCACTGCTCGGCTACTCCCCGGAGGAGGCGATCGGCGCCCGGGCCGCCCAGCTGCTGGCCTCGGACGACCAGCGGCCGGAGGTGCTGGAGCTGTTCCAGGAGATCCTGGACGGCCGCGGCTGGTCCGGGGTCTTCCCGGTGCGCCACCGGGACGGGCACCACGTCAACCTGGAGTTCCGCACCCACCCGATCGCCGGCCCCGGCGGCAGCCCGCTGGTGCTGGCGGTGGCCTCGGACGTGACGACGCTGCGCCGGATCCAGGCCGACCTGGCCGTGCTGGACGGCTTCTTCACCCAGTCCCCGGTCGGCATGGGCGTCTTCGACACCAGGCTGGCGTTCGTCCGGCTGAACGAGGCGCTGGCCCGGGTCAACGGCCTGTCGGTGGAGCGCCACCTCGGCCACCGGCTGACCGAGCTGCTGCCCGGCATCAACGGCACGGAGAACGAGGCGGTGATGCGCCGGGTGCTGGAGACCGGCGAGCCGGTGCTGGACTCCCGTTCGCACGGCCGCACCCCCGGCGACCCGACCCACGAGCACGCCTGGTCGGCCTCGTACTTCCGGCTGGAGGACCCGGGCGGCCGGGTGCTCGGCGTCAGTTCGACGGTCATCGACATCACCGAGCACTTCCGGGCCGACGCCCGCGCCGCCCGGGCCCAGGAGAGGCTCGCCCTGCTGGTGGAGGCCACCGCCTCCATCGGCACCACGCTGGACCTGCGCCAGACCGCCCGCGAACTGGCCGACGCGATGGTGCCGAAGGTCGCCGACATCAGCGGCGTCTTCGCGCTGGAGGCGCTGGCGGCCGGCCGGAACGTCGAACCGCTGGACCCGACCGCCCCGCAGCAGGTCCGCCGGCTGGCGCTGGCCAGCACCGACCCGCTGTACCCGGCGGAGGCGCTGCCGGTGGACACCGTCTACGAGGTGGCGCCGGACTCCCCCTACGCGCGGGCGCTGGCCACCGGACGGACGGTGGTGGTGCCGTCCTGGGAGCTGCCGCCGCTGAGCGACGCGATCACCGAGAGCCGCCGCCAGGCGTTCCTCGGCGACCGGCCGCGGTCGGTGCGGATCACCCCGCTGGTGGCGCGCGGCACCACGCTCGGCATGATCGTCTACTCCCGGCGCGGCGAACGGGAGTCCTTCGCCGAGGCCGACATCACGCTCGGTGACGAGCTGGCCTCGCGGGCGGCCGTGGCGATCGACAACGCCCGGCTCTACCTGCGCCAGCACCAGACCGTGCTGGCCCGCCAGCAGGCGCTGCGCGAGGCGAAGGCCGCGCAGGAGCGGCTGGCGCTGGTCAACGTGGCCTCCACCCGGATCGGCACCACGCTCGATCTCGCCCAGACCGCCCAGGAGTTGGCCGAGGTGGCGACCCCCCGGCTGGCCGACACGGTGGTGGTCGAGGTGCTCGACGACCTGGTGCGCGGCGAGCGCGAGGCCCGCCCGGCGGTGGACGGTTCGGCGGTGCTGCGCCGGATGGCCTTCCACTCCGCGCACGGCTCCACCCTCGCCCCGATCGACCGGTCCGGCGGCGTGCAGCGCTTCCAGCCCTCCTCCCCCTACGCCTGGGCGCTCACCCACCGCAAGCCGGTGCTGGTGCCCCGGATGGACGCCGCCGGGCTGGCCTGGTTCCGGGACGACCCGGTGCGCGCGGCGGCGGTGCACCAGCAGAACGTCCGCTCGTTCATGGTGGTGCCGTTGATCGCCCGCGGTTCACCGGTCGGCGTGGCCGCGTTCTACCGCACCGTGGTGGAACGCCCCTACGAGGACGACGACTTGGCGCTGGCCGGGGAACTGGCCGTCCGGGCGGCCGTCTCGATCGACAACGCGCTGCTGTTCACCCGGGAACGCGACGCGGCCGCCGCCCGCCAGCGCGCCCTGGACGAGGCCTGGGCCGCGCAGCAGCGGCTGTCGCTGCTCAACGAGGCCTCCAACCGGATCGGGACGACGCTCGATCTGCACCGCACCGCCGAGGAGTTGGTGGAGGTGGTGATCCCGCGCTTCGCCGACTTCGTCACCATCGACCTGCGCGAGGCGGTGCTCGGCGGCGAGGATCCGGCTCCCGTCCCGCCCGACGGCTCGGTGCTGATGCGGGCGGTGGCGGTCGGCGAGGTGGACGCCACCGGGGTCCTGGCGGCCGCCGCCGACCAGGTCGGCGAGACCTCGCAGTCGGCCAAGGTCTACGCGGAGAGCCTGCGCACCGGCCGGTCGATCCTGATCTCGGAGGTCGACGAGGCGGCGCTGCGCCGGATCGTCGCCTCCCCGGACCGGGTCCAGCCGAGCCTGGAGGCCGGGATGCACTCGTACCTGATGGTGCCGCTGCTGGCGCGCGGGGTGGTGCTCGGCGGCGTGGAGTTCATGCGCACCCGCAACCCGCTGTCGTACGGACCGGCGGACCGCGCGCTGGCCGAGGAGCTGGCCGCCCGCACCGCGCTGGCGATCGACAACGGCCGGCTCTACCGGCGCGAGCGGGACACCGCGCTCACCCTGCAACGCAGCCTGCTGCCCCAGGAGATCCACCGCACGATCGGACTGGAGATCGCCTACCGCTACCTGCCGAGCAGCGTGGTGAGCGAGGTCGGCGGCGACTGGTTCGACGTCGTGCCGCTGTCCGCCGGCCGGGTCGCCCTGGTGGTCGGCGACGTCATGGGCCACGGCATCCGGGCCGCCGCCACGATGGGCCAACTCCGCACCGTCGCGCGGACGTTGATCACCCTGGACCTGACGCCCGACCGGGTGCTGCACCGGCTGGACGAGGCCACCACGGCGATCGGCGAGGGCCAGTTCGCGACCTGCATCTGCGTCGTCTACGACCCCGTCGACCGGCGCTGCGCCGCCGCCTGCGCGGGCCACCTGCCGCCGGTGCTGGGCGACGCCGAGGGCGGCGCGCACCTGGTCGAGCTGCCGCCCGGAGTGCCGCTCGGGGTCGGCGGAATCCCGTTCGAGGCGGTCGAGTTCACCCTTCCCGAGGAGGGCATCCTCGCCCTCTACACCGACGGCCTGGTCGAGCGGCGCGGCCGCGACCTGGACGAGGGTCTGGAGCTGCTCTGCCGCACCATCGCCGACCGCCGCCGCTCGCTGGAACAGACCTGCGACGCCGTCCTCGCCGAACTCACCGGCCGCAGCAGCGAGGACGACATCGCCGTCCTCATGGCGCAGGCCCGGCCCGCCGGTTCCGACCGGATCGCCACCCTCCCGCTCGGCGACGACCACGCGATGGTCGCCCACTCGCGCCGCTTCACCCGCGAGACGCTCACCGAATGGGGGCTGGCCGCGCTCGCCGACTGGGCCGAACTGCTCACCAGCGAACTCATCACCAACGCCCTAGTGCACGCCGGATCCCCCACCCAGCTACGGCTGTTCTGCAACCGCACGCTCACCGTCGAGGTCGCCGACCGGGACGCCGCCTCGCCCCGGATGCGGCGCGCACAGGAAGAGGACGAGGGCGGCCGCGGCATGCACCTGGTCAACGAGCTCGCCCACCGCTGGGGCAGCCGGCGCACCCCGGACGGGAAGGTGGTCTGGTTCGAACTGGAGCTCCCGCCGGGGCTGTCGGGGCGCGCTGAACGCTAGCCCTCCCAGGCCTCGTGGTCGGTCCAGGCCGCCAGCGTCCGGCGGCTCTCGAAGCGGCGCGGCCGGCCGGTCAGCGGATCGGTGAACTCCATGACGGCGGAGAGCAGTTGGAGCGGACGGTGGAAGTCGTCCGGGGCCGGCTCGGGCAACACCACCGGATACACCGGATCGCCCAGGATCGGCAGCCCCAGACCGCTCATGTGCAGCCGCAGCTGATGCGTCCGCCCCGTCGACGGCAGCAGCCGGTAGCACCCCAGGCCGCCGCGCCGCTCCACCAGCTCGATCCGGCTCTCGCTGTTCGGCGGCGCATCCAGCTCCCGGGCCGCGATCTGCCCGCGCTCCTTGACGATGTGGCTGCGCACGGTGCACGGCAGCTCCACCGCCGGATCGTACGGCGCGACCGCCCGGTACTCCTTGTGGACCAGCCGCTCCTTGAACAGCGACTGGTAGGCCCCCCGGTCCTGCGGCCGCACCACGAACATCGCCAGCCCCGCCGTCAGCCGGTCCAGCCGGTGCGCCGGGCTCAGCGCGGGCAGGTCGAGCGAGTGCCGCAGCCGGGACAGCGCCGTCTCCACCACGTGCCGGCCACGCGGCGTGGTCGCCAGGAAGTGCGGCTTGTCCACCACCACCAGGTGCTCGTCCCGGTGCAGCACGTCCAGCTCGAACGGGACCGGCACCTCCGCCCGCAGCTCCCGGTAGAACCACAGGTGCGCCCCCGGCCGGAACGGCTCCTCCGGCCCGAGCACCCGCCCGCCCTCGCCGACCACCTCACCCGCCGCCAGCAGCGCGTCCACCCGCGCCGTCGCCACCGCCGGCAGCCGCTCCGCCAGATACGCCCGCACCGTCGGCCACGGCCCCCCGAGCACCGGCAGCCGCAGGTGCACCGGATCCACCCCGAGTCGCTGCGGCAGGGGGGCGGCGGGCTGGGTGCTCTTGCGTCTCATCTCACCGGCCACCCTATCCGGCCGGGCGGGGTCGGCCGGCGGGCTGTTGTCGGGATGCCGCCGGGCCGGTTGTCGGGATGCCGTCGGTGCGGGGGCCGGAGGAGAGTGGACGGAGGAGCGGGTCCGTCCGGAACCGCCGCCGACCCGGGAGGCGAGTGCGTGACCGCGAGCACCGACGGCCCGGGGAGTCCGGAGCGGCGGCGGGACGGGGCCGTGCCGCCGCCGCGGCTGCCCCGGCGGGCCCGGCTGCTGCTCTACGGCGCCTTCCTGCTGCTGCTCGCCGCCGTCCTCGTCGACCTGATCACCGGCCCCGGCACCACCCTCTCCCCCGTCCTCGCCGTCGCCCCCGTCCTGGTCAGCGCCACCACCCGGCGGGCCCGGGTCCCGCTCGCCACCGGCGCGGTCGCCATCGTCGTGGCCGGCCTGCTGGAGGAGGGCAACACCCACCTGCCCGGCTCCGTCCACGCCACCGCACTGGTCACCATCACCGCCGCCACCCTCGCCAGCACC
This sequence comes from Kitasatospora sp. NPDC093806, assembly GCF_040683335.1. Lineage (NCBI taxonomy): Bacteria > Bacillati > Actinomycetota > Actinomycetes > Kitasatosporales > Streptomycetaceae > Kitasatospora > Kitasatospora sp. NPDC093806. The sequence goes on along the minus strand of NZ_JBFBDO010000134.1, from coordinate 6,789 downwards.
GCCAACGTCGTCCTCACCGCCGCCCGGGAACGCGAACTGCTCCAGGTCCGGACCGTCGCCGAAGCCGCCCAGCGGGCCCTGCTGCGCCCGCCCCCGGAACGGGTCGGCCCGCTGCGGATCGCCGTCCGGTACGTCGCGGCCGCCGCCGAGGCCCGGATCGGCGGCGACCTGTACGCGGTGGCGGACACCCCGTTCGGCATCCGGGTGCTGCTCGGCGACGTCCAGGGCCACGGCCTGCCCGCCGTCGAGACGGCCGCCGACGTCCTCGGCGCCTTCCGCACCGCCGCCCGCACCGAACCCGACCTCGCCCGGCTCGCCGAACGCCTGGACGCGGCACTGTCCTCCCGGCCCGCCAACGAACGCTTCGCGACCGCCCTGCTGATCGGCGTGGACCGGCGCAGCGGCGCCGCCCGGCTGGTGAACTGCGGCCACCCGCACCCGCTGCTGCGCCGGGCCGGCCAGGTCACCGAACTGGCGCCCGCCGGGCACGCCCCGCCGCTCGGCCTGCTCGACCTGGCCGGCGACAGCCACTACCAGGCCGTCCCCTTCGAACCGCAACCCGGCGACCTGCTGGTCCTGCACACCGACGGCGTCTCCGAGGCCCGCGACCCGGCCGGCACCTTCTACCCGCTCCCCACCCGCCTCGCCACCTTCCCGGCCGGCAGCCCGGACGACCTCCTCGACGACCTCTTCGCCGACCTCGCCCGCTGGGTCTCCCCCACCGGCCTCGCCGACGACGCCGCGGCCCTCGCCCTCCGCTGGGAGCGGTGAGGGGTGGGTGGGGGCGGGGGCGCGGCGACGGGCCGGGCGGTCGAAGCCATCCGCGCGGCCCCGGCACTCGCCACCGGAACGACCGCGCGCCGGGCGGACGCCCCCCACGCGGTGACGGGCTCCGCAGATCAGGTCAGAGCAGCCGACGCCGGAGGGGCCGTGCGCTGGGTGGGCGGGTGCGCGGCCAGGGTCTCGGCACGGTGGCGGGCGTCGGGGGTGAGGTCGGTGCGGGCCAGCAGGGGGTGCAGCACCGACGGGCCGTAGTCGGCGGCCGCGTGGCGGTCGAGCCAGCGCAGGGCCAGGGCCACGGTCCGGGCGGTCTGCTCGGCCGTGAGGTCGTCCCGGGCGAGCAGCGGGGCCAGCAGGAACCGGACCACGGCACTGGCGTGGCCGTCGCACCAGTCCAGCGCCAGGCCGACCACCTTCGCCGACGCCTCCGGATCGAGCCCCCGGCGCGCCACCAGCGCCACCAGGACGTTCAGCGCGGCGTTGCCGGTGGCGTGGGCATCGAGCCAGCCGAAGGTGTGGGCAAGCGTCCGGCGGACTTCCTCCGCCCCGAGGTCCGTCCGGTCCACCAACGGGCCGAGGACGTCGTGGGCGTCCGCCGTCCCCCCGTGGCGGGCGAGCCAGTCGAAGGCCGCGTCGACGACCCTCCGCAGTTCGGCGGGCCGGAGCTCGTCGTCGGCCAGCAGCCCGCCGAGCAGCACGTGCCGGCCGTCGTCGCCGGGCAGGTCGAGCAGGGCGAAGGCCCGGGCGGTCGCCCGGCGTAGCTCACCGGCCGGGATGTCCCGGCGTTGCAGCAGGGCGCGCAGCATGCCGGCGGACTGGGCCCGGTCGGTGTGGTGGTCGAGCCAGGCGAAGGCCGCGGTGGCGATGGAGCCGAGTTCCTCGGGGCTCAGGTCCCCGTGCTTCAGCAGCGCCCGCAGCACGGACCGGGCCTCGCGCTCGGTCGGCCGGCGGTCGAGCCAGGCGCGGGCGGTGGCGATCACTCGTGGTCCGGCGTCGGGCCCGAGGTCGCGGCGGCCCAGCAACCGGGCGAGCAGGGCCGCGCCGTCGGCGCCCTTCCGGTCGACCCAGCCGAGGGCCAGGTCGACGGTGCGCCGGAGCTCGTCGGGGGTCAGGTCCGGGCAGAGCAGCAGGGGGCGCAGCAGGGCGTCGGCCTGGTCCGAGTACTCCTCGGCCCAGGCGAGCCCGAGCGCCCGGACGTCGGCAGGCGGCCGGGGATGGTGGACCGCCTCAGCGCCCCCGCCCGGCGCCGCCCCGCCGCCGCCCGGCGCGCCGTCGGCCTCCTCCGGGGCCAGCAGGGCCGCGAGGACGAAGCGGGCCTCTGCCGAGGTGGCGTGGTGGGTGAGCCAGGACAGGGCCGCGTCGACGATCCGGTGGCGGTCCGCCGGGGGGAGGTCGTGGCGGGTCAGCAGGGGGCGCAGCACGGCGGGGCCGCCGGCCGGGCGGGGTGCGGCCCAGGTGAGGGCGCGGTCGACGGCCCAGCGGCGGGCCGGGGCGAACAGGTCGGCGCGGGCGAGCAGGCCGGGGAACAGCTGTCCGGTCTGGACGGCCCGTTCCTCCTCCAAGGCGAAGGCCGTCAACACGACCACCCGGTACTCCTTCTCCCCCAGCCCTTCGCAGGTCAGCAGGGCGGGCATCAGGGCGCCGGCCTTCCTGCCCGGGCGCTCGGTCAGGCGGGTCAGGTGGGCCACGGCGGTGGCGATCACCCGCCGGGTGTCCTCGGGGCCGAGGTCGCCGCGGCGGAGGGCGGCCCGGAACAGGGCGTCGGCCCGTTCGGGGTACTGCTCGGACCAGGTGAGCGCCAGGGCGGCCGCGCGCCGGGCCTCCGGGGGTGCGAGTCCGGGGCGGTGCAGCAGCCGGGCGAGGAGCGGGCCGGCGGTGTCCGGGCGGGCCTCCGCCCAGGAGACGGCGAGGGCGCCGCGGCCCCGGTCGCCGGCTCCAGGTCCCGCTCCGGCGGGCCGTTCCCGGAGCAGCGTCTGGAGCATGTAGTCGGCGGAGCGCGCGCGGGATCCGATCCATTCGAGGGTCAGGGCGGTGACGCGTTCCTCCTCCTCGGGCGCGTGGTCGCGGGCGAGCAGGGCGCGCAGCACGTAGGGCGTCTCGGGGGCGTCGGCGTTCCGTTCGATCCAGCCGCGGGTGACGGCCGCGGCCAGGGCGAGCTGGTCCGGGTCGAGTCCGTCGTGCCGGAGCAGGGCCTCCAGGAGGGGTGTCGTCATCCGGGGTGCGGCCGCGTCGCTGTCCAGCCAGGTCAGGGTGTCGGCGGCGACCCGTCGGGTCTCGTCGGGGGTGAGGTCGGTGCGCCGGAGCAGCGCGCGCAACAGGTTGCCGGCGCCGGCGTGGGTGCCGTGCCGGTCGAGCCAGCCGAGCGCGGGGCCGACCACGCGCTCCCGCCACTCGACGCCGCCGCCGGCACCAGAACCAGAACCAGAACCAGAACCAGGATCGTCGAGCAGCAGCAGCGGTTCGAGGACGAAGCGCGCGTCGGCCGGGTCGGCCACCCGGCCCAGCCAGTCGAACGCGAGTTCGGCGGCCCGTTCGACGTCGGCGGCGGTGAGGTCGGGGCGGGCGAGCAGCGGGCGCAGCACGAAGCCGGCCTCGCCGGTGCGCCGGTGGTGGTCGGCCCAGTCGAGTGCCAGGGTGACGGCCCGCCGCGCGTCGTCCCGGCCGAGGTCGCGGCGGGTGAGCAGCGGGGCGAGGACGAACGGCACGCCGACCGTGTCGGGGTGCCGCTGGAGCCAGGTCAGCGCCGCCGTCACCACCCGGTCGCCCGCCGCCCTGGGCAGGCCGGGGCGGGCGATCAGCCGTTGCAGCACGAACCGGGCGTCGGCGCTGTCGCCGTGCCGGTCGAGCCAGCCGAGGGCGGCCGCCACCGCCCGTTCGCCGGCTTCCGGGGGCAGGTCCGTGCGGGCGAGCAGCGGGCCGACGACGAACTCGGTGTCGATGGAGTCCGGGTGTTCGATCCAGTCGAGCGCCACCGCCACCACCCGGTGGCCGGTCTCCGGGGGCAGCTCGGTGCGGGACAGCAGCGGGCGCAGCACGAACCCGGCGCCGGGTGTCCGGGCGTGTCCGTCGACCCAGGCCAGTGCGGCCTCAGCCGCCTGGACGCCTGCGGCGGGCCCCAGGTCGGTGCGGGCCAGCAGCGGGCCGAGGACGAACGGGGTGTCGGGGTTCCCGCTGTTCCGGCCGACCCAGTCGAGCGCCGCCCGCACCGTCCGGCGGCTCACCTCCGGCGGCAGGTCGGTCCGGGAGAGCAGCGGGCCGACGACGTACTGCGCGTCGTCGGCCTCCGCGTATTTGCGGAGCCAGGTGAGCGCGGCCCGGACCACCCGGGCGCCGGTCTGCGCGGGCAGGTCGTCCCGGGACAGCAGGGGGCGCAGGACGTAGGTGGCGTTCGGGGTGTCGGCCCGGTCGTCGAGCCAGGCGACGGCCTGGGCGGTGATCCGCCGGCGGTGGTCCGGGGTGAGGTCGGTGCGGAACAGCAGGGCCCGGAACATCGGTCCGGCCTCGTCGCCGCCCGCGTGCTCGGCGAGCCAGCCGCGGGCGGCCGCGAGGTGGCGGGCGCGTTCCTCGGCGGTCAGGTCGTCGCGGGCGAGCAGGGCGCGGAGCACGAACGGCGTGCCGGGGGCGGTGTCCTGCTGGTCGAGCCAGGTCTGGGTGGCGGCGAGCACGGCGCGCCGGTGCGGGACGGTGAGGCCGTCGGTGGTGAGCAGGGCGCGGAGGACGTACTGGGCGTCGTTGGTGGCGCTGTGGGCCCGGAGCCAGCGCAGGGCGGCGGTCACCGCGCGGGAGCGTTCGCCGCGGCCGAGGTCGGTGCGGGCGAGCAGCGGGACCACCACGAACCGGGTGTCCGATGCCGTCGCGTGCCGGTCCAGCCAGCGGAGGGTGCCGGCGACGGCGCGCCGCACGGCCTGCGGGGGCAGGTCGGCGCGGGAGACCAGCGGGCCGAGCACGTAGCCGGCCTCGCGCCGTGAGCCGTGGGTGCGGAGCCAGTCGAGCGCGGTGGGGAGGAGGAGCAGCGCACCGTCCAGCGGGAGGTTGCGGATGCCCCGGTAGAGCAGGTGGCGGGCGTCGAGGCCGCTGCCGTGGCCGTCGAGCCAGGGATCGACGACCTGGGGCCAGCTGCGGACCACCGAGCCGGACCAGGGCGGGCCGGAGAAGATCGCGCCGAGGGCGTAGCCGCCCGCCTCGGAGCGGCGGCTCAGGACCTGTCCGAGGTCGGCGGCGTTCTCGGTGAACCAGCCGTCGAGGACGGGGGTGACGGCGTCGGCCCGGTCCGGGGCGAGGTCGTTGACCAGGCGGCCGATGTTGCCGGCGAAGCAGCCGACCGTCCGCGGGCCGGCGAGGCAGCCGGTCAGCAGGGCCCGGATGCCGAGGCGGTCCGGGCCGGTGTCGCGCTCGGGGAGCATGACGGTCTCGATCAGCTGGTCGGCGACGACGTCGTGGGCGACGGTCAGCCCGGCCTTGCCCTGTTCGAACCAGCCGTTGGAGATCAGGGTGTCGACGATGTTCTCGGCGGTCGGGGTCGGCACCGTGCCGGTCGTGCCGGTGGACGCGATCACCCCCTCCGTGGAGGCCTCGCCGCGGACGGCGGCCAGCGCGTCCCGGGCGGCGGCCACCACGCCGGCCCGGCTCTGCGGGCAGGCGGCGGCCGCGGCCGCGGCGGCGACCAGTCCGTGCGACGCCCGGGCGGGGGTGAAGTCGTCCGCGCGCCCGCCGACCGCCAGGCCGTCCTCGCGGAGCCTGCTCTCCAGCCAGACCGAGAGGTGGCCGTCGAGCCGCAGGCCGGCCGTTTCGGGGACGGGCGGCCGGCCCTCCCGCACCCGGCGTTCGAGCTCGTCGGCGATCAGCAGGGCGACGATCGGGCGCTTGCCGACCAGCTGGCGCAGCCGGGCCGGGGGCAGCCGGCGGCGCGCGGTGGGCGCCAGGATGCGGAGCGCGTGCTCGGTGATCTGCCGCTGGAACTCCTCGTCCTGGCGCAGTTGCACCTCGTCGAAGAGTTCGTGCAGCCGGGCGGCCCGGTCCCCCTTGCGGAGCCAGCCGGGGCGGACGGAGGCGAGCAGGGCGAGCATGACGCCGCGTCGCCGGGCCTCCGGGATGAGGCCGTGGCGGAGGGCCACCAGGTTCAGCTGGGAGTCGTTGAGGTAGTCGAGCACCACCAGCACCGGGGTCGGTTCGGCGACGACCTGCTCGGCGATCCCGTCGGTGATCCGCCGGTCGTCGCCGGGGACGACGTGCAGCACCCGCCAGCCCGCGTCCAGGGCCAGCCGGCCGACCTCGATGCCGGTCCGGGTCTTGCCGGTGCCGGCCGCGCCGACCAGCAGGACGCCCCGGTCGGGGTCGGCCGCGAGCCGGGCGAGGATCCGTTCGGGGGCGGCGGGGTGGTCGGCGCCGGGCGGGACGAAGGGGAGCCGTTCGGCGGTCAGGTTCATCTTGAACTCGCCGAAGCCGTCGATGAGTTCCTGCTGGGAGAGGATGGGGCGCAGCGGGTCCTCGGCCGGCTGGCCGGGCAGCGCGACGGGCAGCGAACGGGCGGGGACGTACTCGCTCGCGAGGACGGCGCGGAAGGTCTCGTCGGCCAGCGCGCGGGTGATCGGTTCGGCCTCGGCGCTGCCGGTGCCGGCGGCGGGCAGCCGGTGGGCCTGCACGCCGACCAGCAGGGCGCCGTCCTGGGTGAAGAGCGCGGCGCCGGAGACGCCGAGCCAGGGGTCGCGGCCGTCGGCGGGGCCGCGTTCCGGGCGCTCGGTGGTGAAGGCGAGGTCGAGCAGGCCGGACTTGAGGTTGGAGCCGAGCCGGATGTGTCCGTCGAGCTGGCGGCTGTCGCGGCGGCGCAGGCCGCGCAGGTGGTCGGTGGCGGGGCGTTCGGCGAAGGCGGGGAAGCCGATGCCGGTGAACGGCACGCTGCCGGGGCCGTCGGGCAGGCTGCCGAACATGACCGGCGGGACCTTGTCGAGCGCGGCGGCGGGGGCGGCGGGGGCGGCGGGGCCCGGGCCCGGTCCGGGCCCGGCCCCGATC
>NZ_JBFBDO010000133.1:0-19633 GCF_040683335.1 Kitasatospora sp. NPDC093806 | reverse complement strand
GAGTGGGAAGTCGGTGGGGCCGACTTCCCACTCCGGGGCCGGCGGGTGGCGGCGGTACTGGTCAAACTCTCGGCGCGCCGTGCGACGCTAGGTCGAACCTGAGAGGGGAGTTGTGATCATGGGATTCGGTCTTGTGGTGCGCTTCGAGGCTCATGACGTGGCATCAGCTCGTGCTTTCGACGAGCTGGCGGAGGACGCTCTGGCAGGGATTCGAGCACTTGAGCCGGGCACTCTCGTCTATGTGAACCACGCCGTCCCGGATGAGCCGAACGTCCGTGTGTTCTACGAGCTGTATGCCGACCGCGCGGCGTTCGAGGAGCATGAACGGCAGCCGCACGTGCGCCGGTTCCTGGCCGAGCGGGAGCAGTACCTCGCCTCGTTCGAGGTCACGTTCCTTGATGAGGTCGCCGGAAAGGGCGTCCCCGACTCGGCGGTAGAGCAGTGACGGCGGACGACCGTCGAGCGTTCGGGGCGCGTGTCGCGCAGCTCCGAAAGCAGCGTGGAATGAATCAGGAGCAGTTGGCGGCTGCGATCAACCGAACGGCGAGCTGGGTCTCGCAGGTGGAACGCGGAGTCCAGCCTGTGGTGCGCCTCGATGTCCTCCAGCTCCTGGCCGATGGGCTCGGAGTCTCGGTCCAGACCCTGCGGCCGGACGCCCCGTCGGCGCCGGCCGCAACTCCGACGCCGGACAAGGAAGCACCCAACGATCTCGACCTGGCGCGGCTCCTGTTGTCGGGGCACCCCGCTCTGGACGTGTTGTTCGGCGGAGACCGGCCATCCGAGGTTCCGGATCTCATCGCGCTCGCCGCCACGGTCGACGAGATCTGGCACCTGACCCACGCCGCCCGCTTCGCGGAATTGAGCGCCCTCGTCGGTCGGGCGCTCCCGCCCCTCGAACGAGCGGTCAGGACGGCGCGGCCGGAGGACCGCCCCGAGATTCATCTTCTCCTCAGCAGCACCTATCAGGCTCTCGCTGCGGCGTTCGTCCGGCAGGATGAGGACGACGCGGCGTGGGTCGCTGCCGACCGGGCCATCCGAGCGGCCGAGCAGTCCGCTCAGCCGCTCCAGGTGTTCGCCGGTATCTACCGCCTGGCGCACGCGTTCATCAGGTTGCGGAGGCTGGACCAGGCCGAGCACGCGGCATCCGCCGCGCTGGGCGCCTTGCGAATGAGCAACGGGGCCGAAGATCCGGTGGCGCTCTCCATCCTCGGCTCACTGCACCTCGTTCTCGCACTCGCCGCCGCCCGGGCCGGTCGGCGCGAGCAGGCGCGGAATGAGGTGGCCGAGGCGCGAGCGGTCGCGGCGCGCCTCGGCGTGGACCGGAATGACTTCAACCTCGAATTCGGGCCCACCAATGTGGAGATCCAGGCCGTCTCCACGGCTGTCGAGCTTGGGGATGCCGGCGAGGCACTTGACCTCGGCCTGCGCATCGACGCGAGCAGGCTTTCACCGGAACGCAGAGCACGGCTGCTGATCGACCTTGGCAGAGCGCACGCGCAGCGACGGCAGCTCGGAGAGGCCGTGGACGCGCTCCTCAAGGCTGAAGAGCTGGCGCCTGAGACCGTGCGCACCCATGTCGCCGCCCGCGCGACGATTCGCGAACTCGTGCTCGTCGCCGGGAGGGGTGCACCGAGCGAGCTGCTCCAACTCGCCGAGCGCGCCAACGCCGCCGACTAGGAGGTGCCCAGGGGTGGGCACGTGCGGCGGCGTTGAAGACGACGGCAAGAGCGGCACCTGGATCGCCGGGGAGTGCATGGGGCTGGCGTTGCGCTTGCTGTGTGAGGCCGGGGTCGTCGTTCCGTTCTGAGGCGCCCGCGTTGTGACGGCCGTCTCCGAGAGGCGGCGACACGGTGTGGTGGGGCGGGTGGCGCCGGGTGAGGAAGAGACGGTTCAAACGGTGAGTGCCGTCACAGGGAAACCGCGGGCACGACGGGGGGTAGTGGTCGTGTCCGGGGATGTGGGAGGGCCGGGCGCGCGGGCGAGAGGGGGCCTTGGAATCGACGGCGCGCGGCGGTGCTACGACGGCGGGTCGTAGCAAGGGGGTCTTGGCGGGGGCCGATCCGGTCTGGCAACAATGGCTCAGTCGTCAGCCGCCACCGGTACCTGTCCCACCGGGAGGCGGCTGTTCGCGAACTGCCGCCGGTGCGCGCCCCGCGACCGTTTCGGCCCCTGTCCGGCCACGGTCCGGGCGGGGCGAGCACCGGCCCAACCTGATTGAGGTCTTGTTCTTCATGCCCGCTTTCAAGCTTCGTATGCGTACCTCGGCCGCGATTCTTGCCGGTGCCGCCGGTCTGACCGCCATCGGCGCCGGCCTGGTGCCCGCCACCGCCTCCGCCGCGACCGCGTCGCCGCAGGCCATCGCCGCGCAGATCGTGCCCGCCGGCCAGCTCGCCTCGTTCAGCCAGATCATCGCCCACGAGTCCAGCTGGAACGTGACCGCGACCAACCCGTCCTCGGGCGCGTACGGCCTGGCGCAGGCGCTGCCGGGTTCGAAGATGGCGACGCACGGCGCCGACTGGAAGACCAACCCCACCACCCAGATCAAGTGGGCGCTGGACTACATGAACGAGCGCTACGGCAGCCCGAACGCCGCCTGGACGTTCTGGCAGAACCACCACTGGTACTAAACCCGACCGGCGAAGTCCCGCGACTTCCGGACCGCCTGTCCCCCCTCACCCCGGGGTCGGACAGGGACCACCGGGGTGACCGACGAGCCCGGCCGCGCGTGATCCGCGCGGCCGGGCTCGTCGCGCGTTCCGGGGCGGGAGTGGGGATGGGCCCCGTCGGATATATTCGGGCCGAGACGAAGTCCCGCCCCGCTCGGGCCCCGCCCGGCCCCGCCCGAGGAGCATCCGGTGCCGCAGGCAAACCGCAGCCAGAGCAACCAGAGCAACCAGAGCGGCCAGCGCAGCCGCACCCCCGCGACCGCCACCACGCAGACCGTGGCGCAGGTCAACCAGACGGTGCTGCTGGAGGTGCTGCGCCGGCACGGGTCGCTGTCCCGGCAGCGACTGGCGGCCGAGAGCGGGCTGTCCACCGCGACCGTGCACCGGCTGGTCGAGGTGCTGCGGGAGGCCGGGCTGGTGGTCGTGGAGGCCGAGCGGGCGCCGTCGAGCGGCGGCCGGCCGCCGCAGCTGATCCGCTACAACGCCGGGGCGCAGACCGTCCTCGCGGTGGCGATGCGCCCGCGCCGGATCGTCGGCGTGGTCGCCGACCTGCACGGGACGGTGCTGCACGAGGCAGAGCACCACTGGGCGGCGGGGCTCGGGCCGGAGCGGGACCGCGAGCCGACCGCCGAGGACCTCGGCGGGCCGCTGCTGGCGCTGGTCGACGGCCTGCGCGGATGGGCGGGCCGGCACGCCGGGGCGCCGCGCGCGCTGGTGGTCGGGGTGCCCGGGGTGGTGCGGGACCGGACCGGGCTGGTGGAGTTCGCCCCCGCGCTGGACTGGCCCGGCATGCGGCTGCGGGCGCTGCTCCAGGAGCGGCTGGGCATCCCGGTGGCCGTCGAGAGCAATGTCGACCTGGTCGCGCTGGCCGTGCAGCACGGCGAGGCGGGTGCCGGGGTGAGCGATCTGGCCGCGGTGGTGGTCGGGATCGAGGTCGGCGCGGGGATCGTGCTCGGCGGCCGGCTGCACCGGGGGCGGCTGGGCTCGGCGGGGGCGCTCGGGCACCTGATGGCCGACCGGCGGGCGCTGGACCGGCCGTTGGGGCGGACCGGGGACACCCAGTCGCGGATCGGCGACCACGCCGTGGACCGGCGGATCGCCGAGGCCGGGCTGACCGTCTCGGGCGGCTCGGCCGAGCGGGTCGCCGATCTGTTCCGGCTGGCCCGGGAGGGCGAGCCGGCGGCGGTCCGGCTGGTGGACGAGTTCACCGACGACCTGGCCCTGCTGGTGGCCAATCTGACCAGTGTGCTCGGCCCCGAACTCATCGCGCTGGGCGGGCGGTTGCTCTGGGAGAGCGGTGGCGAGATGCTGCCCGCGATCGAGTCCCGGCTGCAGGGCCGGGTGCCGGTGCTGCCACGGCTGATGGTGGTGCACTCGACCACGACGGAGTTGGTGGGCGCGGCCGCTGCCGCCGTCCGGCTCGCCGACGGGGCCACGTTCATCACCCGCTGAGGGACGACGCCGAGGGGCGACACCGAGGGGCGACGCCGAGAGGCGGCAGGGAGCCGGACTCCCGGCCGAGCCTTCGTCCACTATTTCTCAGTGTGATAGAAACTCCTCGTGGGCACTGGAGGCACTCGACCAAAGGAGACCCGGATGTTCGCGGCCGCCTTCGCGATGGACCCGGTCCGTTTCCCCGACGTGTACGGGCCCGGGGCGCGCGCCCGGGTGGTCGCGCGGGCGGAACAGGTCGCGGACCCGGCCGCGCCCGGCGGGGTGTGGAGCGCCGAACGGCTCGCCGCCGCACCGGACGCGCTGCGCGACGTCGAGGTGCTGTGCACCGGCTGGGGCGGCCCCGTGCTGGACGCCGCGACGCTGGCCCGGATGCCCCGGCTCACCCTGGTGCTGTACGCCGCCGGGTCGGTGCGCCGGGTCGTCACCGAGGAGTTCTGGGCGGCGGGCATCCCGATCGTCACCGCCGCCCACGCCAACGCCCTGCCGGTCGCCGAGTTCACCGTCGCCCAGATCGTCTACGCGCTCAAGGACGGCTGGCGGCACGTGCTCGCCGCCCGCGCCGCCCGCGCGCCGGTCCGGGTCGGCCGCGCGCCCGGCGCGTACGGCGCGACCGTCGGCGTGCTGTCCCTCGGCGCGACCGGGCGGCTGGTCTGCGAACGGCTGCGCGGATACGACGTCAAGGTCATCGCCCACGACCCGTACGCCGCGCCGCCGCCCGGGGTGCGCGCGGTCGGCCCGGACGAACTCTTCGCCACCGCCGACGTGGTGACCGTCCACACCCCGCTCACCCCCGAGACCCGGGGACTGGTCGGCCGGCGCCTGCTCGCCTCGATGAAGCCCGGCGCCACCCTGCTCAACACCGCGCGCGGCGCCGTCCTCGACGAACCGGCCCTGATCGAGGTGCTGAGCGAACGGCCCGACCTGTTCGCCGTGCTGGACGTCACCGATCCCGAACCGCCGCTGCCCGGCTCGCCGTTGTTCACCCTGCCGAACGTGGTGGTCACCCCGCACCTGGCCGGCAGCCAGGCCCTCGAACGCCGCCGCCTCGGCGACCTGGTGGTGGACGAGTTCGAGCGGTGGACGCTCGGCGAGCCGCTCCGCTGGGCCCTCGACCGCCGCGCCTACGAACGGATGGCCTGACCGATGACCGAGCAGGACCGCACCCGCGAACGGCCGGACGTCCTGGTCGTCCTGACCGACCAGCAGACCGCCGACGCGATGAGCGCCGCCGGCAACCCGTACCTCGCCACGCCGCACATGGACGAGCTGGCCGCCGCCGGCACCCGCTACCGGCAGGCGTACTGCGCCCAGCCGCTCTGCGCGCCGTCCCGGGCCAGCCTGCTCACCGGCCAACTGCCCAGCGCCCTCGGCGTCACCGGCAACGAGGGCGCCCTCGGGGGCGACGGCGGGAACCACGGCGACAGCGACGGCGACAGCGCGGGCGGCCCGCAGCCGCTGCTCGGCCGGCTGTTCGCCGAGGCCGGCTACGACTGCGTCTACGGCGGCAAGTGGCACCTGCCCGAACTCGACCTGCCCGAGGGCCGCGGCTTCCGTCGGCTCCACCCGGCGGGCGACGACGAGGGCCTGGCCCGGGCCGCGGCCACCTTCCTCTCCCACCCCCGCCCCCGGCCGTTCCTGCTGGTGCTGTCGTTCCTGGAGCCGCACGGCATCTGCGAATGGGCCCGCGGCCAGGCCCCGAAGACCGGCCCGCTGCCCGCCCCGCCGCCGGTCGAGCACTGCCCGCCGCTGCCCGCCAACTTCCCGCCCGCGCCGTACGAGGCCAGGCTCCCCCGGCTCGCCCAGCGGGCCTGGGCGCACACCCACCCCACCGCCGAGTGGCGCGAGGACGACTGGCGGCGCTACCGGCAGGCGTACTACGCGCTGGTCGAGCGGGTGGACGCGAACCTCGGCACCGTGCTGGCCGGCCTGCGCGAGCACCGGCGGTGGAGCGGCCGGGAGACGGTCGTGGCGTTCACCTCCGACCACGGCGACGGCGCCGGCGCGCACGGCTGGAACCAGAAGTGGGCGCTGTTCGAGGAGTCGGTACGGGTGCCGTTGCTGGTCAGCGGGCCCGGCCTGGCGGCGGGCGCGGTCAGCGACCGGCTGGTCTCGACCGGCCCGGACCTCATCCCCACCCTCTGCGACCTGGCCGGCCTCGCCGCGCCGCCCGGTCTGCCCGGCCGCAGCGTGCGCGCGCCGGAACCGCGGGAGACGGTGGTCGCGGAGACCCGCTGGGAGCTGCCCGGCTTCAACAACGCCCTCGGCCGGATGATCCGCGACCAACGGCACAAGTACGTCTGCTACGCCTGGGGCGACCACCGCGAGCAGCTCTTCGACCTCGCCGCCGACCCGGGCGAGATGGTCAACCTAGCGGTGGACGCCAGGAATTCGGAGCTGCTCGACCGGTTCCGGGGACTGCTCGCCGAGCACTGCGCCCGCACCGGAGACCCGTTCGCCCGGTTCGTTCCCACCCCGACGGCGGGTTGAGCGACCGTCAGACCGATTCGGCGTCCAGGCCCAGCAGTTCGCGGGTGCGGCGGTACTTGGCGGCCAGCCGCTCGGCGGTCGCCGGGTCGAGGCTCGCCAGCCGGACCGGGTCGGAGTTGTGCGCGAGATCGGCCTGCTTGACGAGCAGGGCGCCGGGGGTGGCCAGGATGCGCGCGGTGTAGTCCTCCAGGGGCTCGCCGGGGCGCTTGCTGAGCGCGTCGACGATCGCCTTGGTGCGCGCGTCGAGGGCGGCGCCGGCCAGCCAGTCGCGGCTCAGCGCGTCGTCCTCGATCGCGTCGTGCAGCCAGCCGGCCGCGACCTGCTCGGGACTGCCGCCCCGGGCCGCCACACCGTGGGCGACCGCCGCGAGGTGCTCGGTGTACGGGTGGCCGTTCTTGTCGGTCTGCCCCGCGTGCGCGCGCCGGGCGATCCGTTCGACCTCGGCCAGGCTCAGGTACTCGTGCTCGTGATCGTTCTCGTGATCGTTCTCGTGCTCCACCGGCCCATCCTAGGACCTGCCCGCGAAGCCCGCGCGGCGGCCTGGTTGACTGCACGGCGGTCCGTCCCCGCACCACCGCCGTTGCCGCCGACCGCACCGAGGAAGCCATGCCGAGCCTGCTACCGCTGCTCTCCGGATTCGTCCCGATCTGGGCCCTGACCGGCGTCGGCTACCTGCTCGGCCGCACCGGTCTGCTCGGCGGGCGGGGCGCCGCGGCCGAGCAGGTGCTGAACCGGTTCGTCTTCCACGCGGCCATGCCCGCCGCGCTGTTCCTGATGATCGCCCGGACGCCGCTGGACCGGTTCGCCAACCCGTCGATGCTGGCGTTCACCGCGAGCACGGTGGTGGCGGGCGGTCTCGGGCTGTACGTCTCGCACCGGCTGTTCGGACGCGGCCTGCCCGAACGGACGCTGGGCGGGATGGCGGCCGGCTACGTCAACTCGGCCAACCTGGGCATCCCGGTGGCCGTGCAGGTGCTCGGCGACGCCTCGTTCGTCGGCCCGGTGGTGCTGTTCCAGATCCTGGTGGTCACCCCGGTCGTGCTGACCGTGCTGGACTCGGGGCGCGCGGGCCTGCGGGCGGCGCTCACCCTGCCGCTGCGCAACCCGATCCTGCTGGCGGTCGGGCTCGGCGCCGTGCTGTCGGCGACCGGATGGCGGCTGCCCGAGGTGCTGAATCGTTCCTGCGGCATGCTCGGCGGCGCCGCCGTGCCGACCGCCCTGGTCGCGCTCGGCCTCTCGCTCTGCCACCCGCCGGCCGTCACCGGCGTCTCCCGCTACCTGGAGGTCGGGGCGGCGGTCGCGGCCAAGACGCTGGTCCAGCCGCTGGCCGCCTGGGCGGTGGGCGCGTTCGTGCTCGACCTGCCGCCGCACCAACTGCTCACCGTGGTGCTGTTCTCCGCCCTGCCGACCGCGCAGAACGTCTTCACCTACGCGCGGGAGTACGGCCACGGCACCGCCTTCGCCCGGGACACCGTGCTCTGCTCCACCCTGGTCTCGATGGCGACGCTGTCACTGGTCGGGTGGGCGCTCGGCCCGGCCTGAGCGCCCACCACCCACCCGTCGTCCTCAGCGGTCCCGGACGGCGATCAGCTCGCGCCCGCGCAGCGTGTACAGCACGCCCTCCTCGTCGGCCGCCACCCGCGCGCCGCTGTACCACTCGGCGTCCACCCGGACCAGCACGGTGGCGGCCAGCGTCGCGGGGTCCAGCCGGAACAGCGTCCGCTCGCTGATCCCGTACAGCCGGCCGCGGGCCACCAGCAGGCGCGGATTGGCCGAGGTGATCGCCCGCAGGTCGGCCCGCGCCCCGATCACCGGCGCCGGCTCGCCGCCCGGACGACCCGGCCGGCCCGGCCGGGCGGTGCGCAGGTCGATCGCGAAGGCCTGTCCGTCCACCGTGATGCCGAACAGCCGGTGCCCGTGCACCACCAGGCTGCTGACGCCCGAACCGAAGTCCGTGCGGATCCGCCAGAGCTGGCGCCCGGCCGCCGGGTCCCAGGCGGCCAGGTCGCCGCGCGGGCCGGTGGTCTTGGCGTTGTCGCCGCCGAGGAAGGCCTGCCCGTGCCCGGCGGCCACCGCGCGGACCAGCTGCTCGGGGCCGAGCGGGTCGACGTGCACGGTGGGCCGCCCGCTGCCCGGCCGGTAGGTGACGAAGGAACCGCCGCCGGTGGTGTCGGCCTGCACGCCGAGCAGCAGCAGACCGTTCTCCTCGTCCCAGCGGATCGTCTGCGGCCGGTTCTGCTCCTGCGGCAGCGCCGCCTCCTGGACCGGCGCCGTGTCCTCGTCCGGGCGGTACCGCCAGATGCCCTGGGAGGAGTAGACGCCCAGGTAGAGCGTGCCGTCGTCGAGGACCACGGTGTCCTTGGCCTCGCCGGGCACCGGCAGCTTGCGCACCGTCCCGGCGTCGAGGTCGTGCAGCGCGACGGAGCCGTTGCCGCCGACGTACACCCGGCCGTACCGGGCGGCCACCGACATGCCGAGCTGCGCCTCGGCGGGCGCGCCGGCGGCGACCAGGTCGGTGGTGGTCACGGCGCCGGTGGCGGTGGCGAGGGTCCAGGCGGTGCCGCCCTCGGTGACGCCGGCCAGGGTGGCGGCGGCCGGGTCGCCACCGGACGCGGCGCCGCCGAGCAGGCCGAGGCCCCAGGAGTTGCCGTCCGGGACGGGCACGGCGAACGCTTCCAGGTCGCCGGTGCCGAGCCGGTGGCGCCAGACCGTGCCGTGCTCGGTGGAGGTGAACCAGACGGTGTCGCCCAGGCGTTGGAAGTTGGTGACGCTCTTGGTGCCGGGCACCGCGAAGGACCGCAGCACGGCGTGGGTGACCGGGTCGAGGAAGGCGACGTGGGCGGGCTTGCCCTCGGTCGAGACGGCGAGCAGGTCGGCTCCGAGGACGGTCACCTGGCGGATGATCGTGTCGGCGGCGAGCTCGGGCGGCGTGATGTCGGTGACCCGGCCGGTGGCCCGCTCGACCGCGAACAGCGAGGCCAGGGTGGCCCCGCCCCCGCCCGCGAGGTTGCTGCCGACGCCCAGGTAGGCGTGGGTGGCGGTGGCCTCGACCGCGCGGCCCTGGGTCGCGCCCGGGGCGGGCGAGGCCACCTCGGTGAGCACACCGCTCGCCGGGTCGTACGCGTACAGGCCGGGGCCGGCGGCCCGCCCCTTCTGCCGTCCGGTCGCGAACACCACGCCGTCGGGGGCGACCGCGACGTCCCGGACGTCGGCGCCGGGGACGTTCGCCAGACCGCGCACGCTGCCGTCGGCCGGGTCGAAGCGGTAGAGGTTGACGGCCTTGGGCGCGTCGGTCACGCCGAGGTAGAGCGCGCCGCCGTGGGCGGCCGAGCCCTGCACGAAGTTGCCGGTCGGCAGGACGGCGGTGCCGGTGACCCGGCCGGTCGGCACGTGGTAGCCGACCAGCCGGGCGGGGGCCAGGTTGCGCGAGCCGATCCACAGTGTCTCGCCGAGCAGGGTCGCGCTCATCAGCGGGAAGTCGGCGTTCCCGGGGCCGAGGCCGGTGACCTCCGGGGTGCCGGACGGGCGCGGGCCGGCCCACGCGGGCCCGGCTCCGACGGCGGCGAGGGCGGTCAGGGCGGTCGCCGTGCCCGCGCCGAGCAGGACTCGGCGGCGGGACGGCAGGGCGGGCGGCGTCATGGTGCTCCTGGGACGGTGTCGGTCGGTGAACGGGGCGGGGGCGGGTCAGTGCGCGGCGGCGGGTCAGTGCGCGCGGCGGGGGCGGGTCAGTGCGCGGCGGCGGCGATCAGCTGCCGGGTGTACGGGTGCTCGGGCGCGGTGAAAAGCCGCTCGGCGGGGGCCTGTTCGACCACCCGGCCGTGCCGCATCACCAGCACCTCGTCACACAGGTGCCGGACCAGCGCGAGGTCGTGCGAGATGAACACCAGGCCGACGCCGGTGCGGCGGCGCAGGTCGAGCAGCAGGTTGAGGATCTGCGCCTGCACGGAGACGTCCAGCGCCGAGGTGGGCTCGTCGGCCACCAGGACCTCCGGGCCGACCGCGAGCGCCCGGGCGATCGCCACCCGCTGGCGCTGGCCCCCGGACAGCTGGTGCGGCCGGGCGTCGAGCGCGGCCGCCGGGAGGCCGACCAGCTCGACCAGTTCGTCCGTCCGCCCGAGCGGCAGCCCGTGGGCGAGCAGCGGCTCGGTGAGCGCCTGCCGGACGGTCATCCGGGGGCTGAGCGAGGCGTACGGGTCCTGGAAGACGAACTGCACCCGGCGGCGCAGGGCCCGTTCCTCCGCCCCGGTGACCTCGGACCAGGCGCGGCCGCCGACCCGGACGGTGCCGGACCGCGGGTGGAGCAGGCCGAGCAGCGCCCGGGCGAGCGTCGACTTCCCGGAACCGGACTCGCCGATCACGCCGACCGCGCGGCCGGGGGCGGCGGCGAGGCTGACGCCGTCGAGCGCGGGCGCCCCGCCGCGACGGCCGCGACCGTAGCGGACGGTGAGCTTCTCGGCGACCAGCACCGGCTCGGCGGCGGTGGCTGGGGCGGCGGCGGTGGCTACGGCGGCGGGCTCAGCGGCGGCGGGCTCAACGGCCGCCGCGGTGGCGCCCGTCACCGGAACGTGGCAGGCGTACCCCCGCTCCCCCGCCCCGTCCGCCTCCGTCACCCACCCGGGCGCCGTCACCCCGCAGTCCGCCGCAGCCGCGGCGCAGCGCGGCGCGAAGGCGCACCCGGGCGGCACCTCCCCAGCGGCCGGCGGGAGGCCGCCGATGACGGTGAGCGGCAGCCCGGGCGGGCCGTCCAGCCGGGGGACGGCGGCCAGCAGTCCGGCCGTGTACCGGTGCCGGGGCGCCGCCAGCAGCCGCTTCGCCGGGGCGCGTTCGGCGATCCGCCCGGCGTACATGACCTGAACGGTGTCGCAGGTGCGGGTGACCACGCCGAGGTCGTGGGTGATCAGCAGGACGGCGGTGCCGGTCTCGTCGCGGAGCCGGACCAGCAGGTCGAGGATGTCGGCCTGGGTGGTCGGGTCCAGCGCGGTGGTGGGCTCGTCGGCGATCAGCAGCTCGGGCCGGTTGGTCATCGCCATGGCGATCAGGACGCGCTGGCGCATCCCGCCGGAGAACTCGTGCGGGCGGTCGCGGTAGCGGCGGGCCGGCTCGGGGATGCCGACCTGGTCGAGGAGTTCGAGGGCGCGGGCGCGGGCCTCGGTCCGGCTCGCGCCGTGCACCCGGGCGGCCTCGGCGAGTTGGCGGCCGATCGGCATCCGGGGGTTGAGGTAGGCCAGCGGGTCCTGGAAGACCATGCCGATCCGGCGGCCGCGGACGGCCCGCATCGCCGGTTCGGGGAGGGTGAGCAGGTCGGCGCCGTCGAGCCGGACGGTGCCGGCGGTGGTCCGGCAGCCGGGCGGGAGCATCCGGTTGGCGGCGAGCGCGGTGAGCGTCTTGCCGGAGCCGGACTCACCGACCAGGCCGAGGATCTCGCCGGGGCGGACGGTGAAGTCGACGCCGTGGACCACCTGGTGGGGTCCGGCGGTGACCCGCAGTCCGGCGACCTCCAGCAACGGCGGCCCGGGGCGGGGGCGTTCGACGGTGGCGGCTGGTGTGGGCGTCGGCGCGGTCACCGCAGTCTCTCCCGGTTGAACGAGTCGGCGAGCAGGGTCAGTCCGAACACCAGCAGGCCCAGCAGCAGCACCGGCGCGAGCGCGTAACCGGGGTGCAGGAAGAGGTACTTGGAGCCGGTGTTGATCATCGTGCCGAGCGAGGGGGTGGGCGGCTGGATGCCGAAGCCGAGCACGCTCAGTCCGCCCTCGATCTTGGCGGCGTGCGCCATCGCGACGGCCAGCAGGGCGGTCGCGGCGTCGGTGACGTTGGGCAGCACGTACCGGCGCAGGGTCCGCCCGCGCGGGACGCCGAGCACCCGGGCGGCCACCACGTGGTCGCGGGCGAGCTGGGCGAGCAGGGCGGCCCGGGCCTGCCGGCCGAAGGCGGGCAGCGCGCTGAGCACGATGGTGACGACGACGCTGCCCAGGCCGGGCTTGACGATCAGCGCGATGGCCAGGCCGAGCAGCAGCCCGTGGAAGCCGAGCAGCAGGTCGACGAGGCGCTGGACGGCCTCGCCGAGCAGCCGGTTCAGCCCGCCGAGCAGGCCGAGCAGGGTGCCGAGGACGGCGGCGGCGGGGACGGCCAGCAGGCAGACCAGCAGTTCGATCCGCACCCCGTACAGGGCGCGGGCGAGCAGGTCGCGGCCGACCTCGTCGGTGCCGAGCGGGTGCTCCCAGGACGGGCCGGCCAGCGCCTCGCGGCCCTGCTGGTAGGGGTCGGCGGCCAGCAGCAGCGGGCCGAGCAGGCCGAGCAGCACGACCAGGGCGACCAGCGCCGCCCCGGTGCGGCCGCGCCGGCCGCGCAGCGCGGCGGGCAGGGCGGGCAGGCGTCGTCCCGCGGAACCGGACGTGACGGTGGTGCTCATCGGGCCTCCCCGGTGCCGGCGCGGGCGATCCGCGGGTCCAGCCGGCCGACCAGCAGCTCGGAGCCGAGCTGGACGGTGACGGCCACCGCGACCGCGAGCATGATCAGGGTCTGGGCGACGGGGTAGTCCCGCTGGTTGATCGCGTCGAGCAGCAGTTGGCCGAGGCCGTGCCGGGCGAACAGCTGCTCGGCGACGACGGCGCCGCCGAGCAGCTCGCCCAGGTTGAGCCCGAACTCGACGCAGAACGGCGCCAGGCTGTTGGGCACCACGTGCCACAGCAGGATCCGCCGGGGCGGCGCGCCCTTGGCGATCGCGGTGAGCACGAACTCCTCCTGCCGGGTGCGCCGGATCTCGGTGGCGAGCAGCCGGGCGAGCACCACCGAGCCGGGCAGGGCGAGCGCGACGGCGGGCAGGGCCAGGAACTGCACGGCGAGGTCGGGCGCGGTGAACAGGTCCTGCTCCCCGCCGGCCGGCAGCACGCGCAGCAGGACGGCGAAGACGAAGACGAAGAGCACGGCGGTGACGTACACCGGCAGGGCCAGCACGGCGGTGGTGACCGGGTCGAGCGCGCGGGCCAGCCGGCCGCGCCGCTCGGCGGCCAGCGCGGCGCCCAGCAGCAGGCCGAGCACGAGCATCAGCAGGCCCGCCGCCAGGGCGAGTTGGACGGTGGAGCCGATGCTCTGGCCGATCATCCGGGTGACCGGTTCGCGGTAGTGGAAGGAGAGCCCGGGGTCGCCGCCGAGCAGGCCGCCCAGCCAGCCGAGGTACTGGACGGGGAGCGGCCGGTCCACCCCGAGCTGCCGGCTGAGGTGGTCGCGCTGCTCCTGGTCGGCCTCGGCGCCGAGGGCGGCGGAGACCGGGTCGCCGGGGGCCAGGTGGAGCAGCAGGAAGACGGCCACCGAGGCGAGCCAGAGGGTGGCCAGCGCTCCGGCGGCCTTTCTGGTCCAGTACGGCACGGGGGTTCTCCGGGGGTCGGTGCCAGGGGTGCGGGGAAGGGTGGGCCGTTGCGGCCGCTCAGCCGTCCCGGCGGGTGTCGGTCAGCCTCAGGTAGCCGAGCGCGCTGGTGGACACGTCCCGCACCGAGGAGGCGAAGGCGTAGGTCTCCCAGGCGTGCGCGAGCGTGATGTGGAAGGACTGCGCGAGCAGGTACTCGGAGAGCTCGTGGTTGACGTCCGCCCGGGCCTGCTCGTCGGCGGCCGCGAAGCCGCGCGCCTGGAGGTCGGCGTAGGCGGGGTCGGTGACGTGCGAGGTGTTCCGGCCGACCTGGAGCGGCCCCGAGACGGTGATCCCGCTCAGCGGCGAGACGCTGACCATGCCGTGGTTGGCCACGAACAGGCCCTCCAGGGTGCCCTGCTGGATCTTGGGCTGGATGGCCGCGTTGTCCAGCAGCTGGACGTCGACGGCGAACCCGGCCTGTTCCAGGTCGTACTTCACCAGCTCGACGAGCGAGCTGAAGATCGGCGAGTTGGCGGCGGTCAGCGGCACCCGGGCACCCTCCGCGCCCGCCTCGCGGAGCAGTCCGCGCGCCTTCTCCGGGTCGTGCCGGTAGCGGGTGACCTGGTCCGGGGTGACCCCCGGGGTGTTGGCCGGCCAGGGCAGGCTGCTCGCCTCGGCGTGTCCGCCGTAGACCTGGGCGACGATCCGCTCGCGGTCCACCGCGTACTGCAGCGCCTGGCGGACCCGGACGTCGTCGAAGGGCTTGGACGCGACGTTCACGCCGAGGAAGGCCTGCTGGTAGGAGGCCTTGGCGGACTGCACGGTGAAGCCGGCGTTGCCCGCCAGCACCTTGAGGTCGCGGCCGGGGACGGCGCCGATCAGGTGCGCCTGCCCGGACTGGAGCGCGGACAGCGCCGCCTGACTGCCCGTCACCGAGCGGACGGTGATCCGCTCGAACCGGGGGCGGCCGCTCTGCCAGTACCGGTCGTGGCGGGCCAGGTCGAGCTGGTTGCCGCCCTTGAAGGCCTGCCAGGTGAACGGGCCGGTGCCGTTGACCGTGTCGCTCGCCCGGCCCTCGACGTAACTCCGGGCGTCCACCACCGGGTTGAAGGCGAGCGCGTCGAAGAGGTTGCTGGTGGGCTTGGCGAGGGTGAGGGTGACCTCGTTTCGGGCGCTGGCCTTGACGTCGGCCAGGCGCTCCAGCAGCGGCTTGACCTGGGACGACTTGGTGGCGCCGACCAGCGAGTAGACGACGTCGTCGGCGTCGAGCGGGCGCCCGTCGTGGAAGGTGACGTCCTCGCGCAGCTTCAGCACCAGCTTCAGCCGGTCGGCGCTCCACTCCCAGGAGGTGGCCAGCCAGGGCACCGGCTGGAGCGTCTTCGGGTCGAGGTCGACCAGGCGGTCCAGGACGAGGTTGACGAACGCCGGGGTGTCCGGGCCGCGGTGGAGCAGCTGGGTCGGGTCGGGCGCGCTGCCGTACACGATCTGCAGGTCGGGCGCGGATGCGGTGGCGGCCGAACCGCCGGGCGCGGTGGCCGCGTTCGGGTCGGTGGCCGAGCGGCAGCCCGCCGCCAGCAGGGCCGCTCCGGCGCTCAGGCCGAGGAAGCCTCTTCGGGGCAGGCTCGG
This sequence comes from Kitasatospora sp. NPDC093806, assembly GCF_040683335.1. Classification (NCBI taxonomy): domain Bacteria; kingdom Bacillati; phylum Actinomycetota; class Actinomycetes; order Kitasatosporales; family Streptomycetaceae; genus Kitasatospora; species Kitasatospora sp. NPDC093806. The sequence continues at coordinate 4,054 of NZ_JBFBDO010000133.1, read as the reverse complement.
GTGACGGGCCGCTTCGCTCATGGTGCTGCTACCTCTTGGTGGTGGGGTTCGATGGGGCCGGCGCCGGTGGGGCGGCGCCGGCGTCCGGGGGGCGGGCCTCGGGTTCCGGTGCTCTCCGGGCTCAGTACTTGGTGACGACCACGCTGTCGCTGTAGAGCACCACGTCGGGCCCGCCGGTCGGGTAGGGGAGGCCCTTGGCCGGGTTCCAATTGGCCCGGTAGATGCCGGTCTTGAAGTACGGCGCCTGGTTCTGGTGGTAGTTGTTGAGCCCGCTGTGCGCGCCGACCGGGACGCCGTCGCGGTAGACGGTCACCGAGCCCGGCGTGGCGTCGGTGGACCAGGTGATGTCGAAGGCCCACTGGTTCCAGTGCCCGAACTGCACGCTGCCGAGCGGGATCACCGCCTCCTGGACGGTGGACGGGTCGGTCAGCCAGTGCACCTTGAGCCGCCAGTTGCCGTCCTTGACGGTGAGCGCGATCGGCGGCTTGGTGTCGCTGCCGTCGGCGAGCGGGTAGCCGTGCCACTGGGCGACGATGGTCTCGGTGGAGGTCTGCACCCAGTCGGCGGGCAGGTAGTCGGCGAGGGCGAAGCGGTAGCTGCCCCAGCCGAGGGCGTTGACGGCCACCTCGGAGCGGTAGGACTGGCCGTCGTTCGGGACGCTGAACCGGGCGGCCAGACCCGAGCCGCCGGTGGGCGCGCCGGGGACGGTGATGCTGCCGTTGCCGTCGATCCGCTGCCGGGTCCAGTTGGCGACGGTGCCGGACTCGAAGTCGTCGGCGAACACGGTGGTGGCGGCGGCGGTCGTGGTGCTCGCGGCCGAGGCCGCCGGGGTGCTCGCGAGGGCCGCCGGGGCGGCGAGGGTGCCGGTCAGCAGCGCGGCGGCCAGCGCGGTGCCGGCGGCCCGCCGGACGGCGCGGGAACGGGACGGGGAGAGGACTCGGGACATGGGCACGGTACTCCTCGGTACGGGCGGGTTCGGGTGACGGTGACCGGGGCGGCCGGCCGACGACGGTTGCCAGGCGTCAGCCGGCCCGTCGACAGGAGGCCGCCACGGCGCCGGCGCCCGCGGTCCGCCCTGCGGTGCCGTGGACCCGTCCCGCACCGTCCGCCCGGCCGACCCAGGTGGGGCTGGACCACGCCCACTGGTCGTTCAGCTGCCGGACCCGGACGTGGTAGAAGTCGCCGTCGCCGCCCGGCCGTTCGTCGACCAGGTCGAGCTCGGCGGTGAGCTCCCGGGCGGGCACCGCCCGGTCGAAGCGGTAGGCGCCGGAGACGAAGCCTCCGGTGAAGCCGCTGCGCGGACCCTCCCGCAGCTCGCCGATCGCGTAGGAGGTCTCGACGCCGTTGACCACGGCCGTCAGCCGGGTCCGGTCGTCGCCGACGACGGCCAGCGAGAAGCCCTGGGTGGCATCGGTCGCGGTGTTCGGGTTGCCCTCGGTGACGGTGCGCAGCCGCAGTTCGCCCGGCCCGGTCCGCGACCAGTCCGACGGCCGGTACGAGGCGGGTTCGGCGGCGGCCGGCGCCACCGTCTCCGAACCGCGCAACCGGGGCTGGACGTCGCGCAGTTCGCCGCCCTCGACCCGCAGGGTGACGTCCCACTGGACGGGTTCCTCCCGCCGGCCCCAGCCGACGGCGAAGCCGAGGGTGCCGTCGAAGCCGGGCTCCGCCGCGCCGTCGCCCAGGAGTTCGGGCCGGGAGACCCGGTGGATCGGCACGCCGTTGCGGACCACCTCGACGTGGTCGAGGGCGTCCCGGCCGTGCACGGTGACCCGGATCCGGCGGCGGTCGGCGGACTCGGCCTCGGCCCCCATCGGGGCGCCGTTGACGGAGGCGGCGAGCAGGATGCGGTCACCGGTGATGGCGTAGGTGCGGCGCCGCTCGATCGCGTCCCAGATCGCCGGCCGGGTCAACTCGGGTGCCCAGACGGCGAGTCGGCCGTGTCCGTGGCTGCCGGGGAAGGCGCTGTGGTGGTCGGTGGAGCCGATCAGCCCGAACCGGTGGCCGAGCCGGAGCCCGTGCACGGCGGTACCGGCGGTGTCGCGCGGGCCCATGGTGTGCAGATAGGTGCGCGGCGCCTCGTCGGACTCGGCGCAGCCGTGCATCGACATCATCTCCACCACCGGGGCGAACTCCTCGGTATAGCTGGACCAGTCGATGCCGCGCCGCCCGGTTCCGTAGCCGATGTGGTGCGGGATCGCCCAGGTGCGGACGCCTGCGGCGGCGAGCGCCCGCAGCCGGGCGCGCAGCTCGTCCAGCCCGGCGGCCCGGATGATCTCGCCGCGCGGACCGTCGAAGTACACGCAGTGGTCGCCGTACGCGAGGCTGTGCCACTCGAAGGACTGGAAGGTGACGAACCGGCCGTCCTGGTGGGCGGCGGCGGTCACCTCCTGGACGTGTTCCCAGCGGTCGGCGAGCCGGGCGAAGCCCTCGGTGTGGTAGTCGACCAGGGCGGCCAGCTCCGGGGTGCGCTCGGGCAGGTCGTGCCACCAGCCGTGGCCGGTGACGCTGGCGAAGTCGAGCTGGAGGCGGGCGTTGGCGTAGGCGTCCTCGATCGGGCCGTGGCCGTAGCTGATCCCGCAGTGGTTGTGGATGTCGCCGACGTAGAGACCGAGACCGCCGTAGCCGGGTGCGTCGGTGGTGGGGGCTGTCATCAGGTCGGGGCTTCCTCGGGTGCGCTTTTTTGATCGACTCTGAGAAGAAGTTTTCCCCGGTCCTTCGATGAGGGTCAAGGCCGGGCCGGGTCGCGTATCCCGATCGCCACATGGAGAAACACGGGCTTCACAGAATCACCCGACGTAACGGGAGGCTTGCGCTGACCAGCGGCCCGGGCACGGGGCTCCCCACTCCTCTCCGCCACTTTCTTTCGATCTGATAGAAAGTGGCGGAGGACCTGTCCGAGAACCCGCCCCTTCCCCCGTGAGGACGACCAGCCAGCGATGCCGATCTCCGCCCTCCCCACCCCGCCCGACCTCTCCGGATCCGCCCTGGTCCGCGCCCCCGAACGCCCCGAGCCCGGCTACTGGGCCGGCTGCCCGAGCGTGCGCTACGAGGCCGACCGGGACCGCTTCCTGCTCACCTACCGGGAACGCCGCCCGCGCGGAGCCGCTGGAGCCGACGGAGCCGACGGAGCCGACGGAGCCGACGGGACCACCGGAGCCGACCGCGGCTGGCGCTGCGCGGTGGCCGAGAGCCGGGACGGCGTCGAGTTCCACGACCTCTGGTCGGTGGAGAGCGCCGAACTCGGCTCGCCGTCCATGGAGCGGTTCGCCCTGCTCCGCCGCGACGGCGGCTACCTGCTCCACCTCAGCTACGTCGACCCGGCCGACAACCGCTGGCGGATCGACGCCGTCCGCGCCGACACCCCCGAAGCCTTCGACCTCGCCACCCGCACCCCCGTGCTCACCGCCGCCGGCACCGGCACCGAGGGCGTCAAGGATCCGTACCTGCTCGAACACGACGGCGGTGTCCGGCTGTTCGCGACCGTCTCGCGGTCCCGCGCCTTCACCGCCGGGGAACGGGCGCGTGCCCACGCCACGGCCGACATCCACACCACCGGCCTGACCGTCCAGCCGACCGCGCTCGCCGACTCCCCCGACGGCCTGCGCTTCACCGCCCCGCCCGGCCGGGCCGCCGAGGTCCTGGATGTCGGCCCGGACACCGCCTGGGACGCGTACGAGTCCCGGATCACCGCCGTCCTGCCCGACGGCTCGGGCGGCTGGCTCGCCCTCTACGACGGCTCGGCCTCCGCCGCCGGGAACTACGAGGAGCGCTGCGGCCTGGCCGTCTCCGCCGACCTGCGCGGCTGGGAGCGTCTGACGCCCGACGGCCCGTGGCTGGACGTCCGCTACGCCGACCTGGTCGCCGCCCGGGGCCGCTGGTACCTGTACTACGAGCAGACCCGGCCGGACGGCGCGCACGAACTGCGGGTCGCGATACTCGACGAGTTCGCCGGACTTCGTCCGTAGCGCCCCTCGCCGTACGGTCGTCGCGGCCCGGCCCCCCCCCCCCCCCGGCCCCGGCGCCCCCCCCAGCTCGGTAGATGCAACCTCAGAAC
>NZ_JBFBDO010000132.1:0-19710 GCF_040683335.1 Kitasatospora sp. NPDC093806 | reverse complement strand
TTGTTCCACTGCTGACCACCACCGCCCACGCCCCCCGCTCACGGGTGGCCGGCCCCCGCCCGCGCCGGCGCCCCGGCCGGCGCCGGCGCGCCGCAGCGTGCTCGTCCCACCCGGTCGTGACTACCAGGTGTTGTTGCCGCAGGAGTAGACCCAGCTGTGCGAGGCCGCGTTGTCGTGCACGCTCTCGCCCAGGCCGCGGGAGTCGCCGCCGCGGGTCCAGCTGTAGTGGTAGCCGTTGCCGCGCAGGTTCCACGAGGTGCCGTAGCCGATGCAGGCGTACGCCCCGTAGTTCTCGGCCGCGGTACCCCAGTAGATGTTGACCTTGTCGCGGCCGCCGGGCGCGCCGTTGTTGCCGACCCAGTCGACCTTGTTCTTCACCTGGTACGGCCAGTCGCCGGAGTTGCCGGCGTTCTGGTAGGTGTAGCCGTAGTCGTCCGAGTAGGCACAGAAGTTGGTCCACCCGCAGCCGCCGTCGGCCTGCGCGACGCCGGGCACCGCGAGGACCGCGGTGCCGGCGATGACGAGACCGGCGAGGGCCTTCCTGAACTTGCCCATCCCTGTTGCTCCTCTTCTCGTGGAACGTGGAACGTGCCTTGTCGTGCGTTGTGGTGCGTTGTCGTGCCTTGTCGTGCGTTGTGATGCACTGTGGTGCGTTGTGGTGCGTCTTGCGGATCGCGAGGTCAGCCGCGTGCGGCCACCTCGCGAGCTGTGGGCAGCGCCGCGGTCTGCAGGCGCCACATGGTGTCGAAGGCGGCCCGGTGCTCGGCCCGGACGGCGTCCGCGTACCGCCGGTCCAGCGCCGCCACCGTGGCGGCGAGACCGGAGGAACCGGCGCACTCCGCCTCGGCGACGGCCACCGGGACGTCGCCCGCCTCGGCCTCGGGGCCCTGGACGGCCAGCCGGGCGGCGCGCAGCTTGCGCGGGTCGTCGGCCGGGTGGCCCCGGCCGCCGACGCAGGCGCTCCAAGCCGCGGTGGCGTCCCGGTAGGCCGGGTCCTGGGTCACCCGGCCGGCCCGGATGCCGAACAGGTTGTTCACCACCTCGCTGGAGCCGAACCAGGCCCGCGCATCCCCGTACAACCGCTGCCAGGCCTCGGCGGCACACCCCTGGTCGCTGTGGGTGAGCCGGCCGCCGACCGGGTTCGCGACCTCCAGCCCGGTGGGGGACGGGCCGTTGAGCGCGGTGCCGAGCTCCTGCGCCCGCTCGGGCGGCAGGCTGCGGTAGTACGCGGTGCGCGGGCCCGCCGCGTCCTCCTCGTCGAGGCGCCGTTCGATGCCCCGCCCGTAGCCGTTGGCCCTGGCCCACTCCACGTCGTCCACCAGGTAGGGGAAGTCGCGGTAGTCGGCCGACGGGCGGCGCGGCACCGGGAAGTAGGAGAACCCGCGGTCCTTCATGCAGTCGCGGATCAGCAGCTGTTCCGCGCGGTGGAGGACGTCCAGCTCCTCCTCGGTCGGCTTGCGGACCGGGCCGGTCGGGCCGCGCCCGGCGGGCTGCGGGTCCGCCGCACCCCAGAGCCAGCCGCCGACGGCGAGCAGCGCCGCGCCGGTGGCGAGGACCGTCAGCCGGCGCGCCGCCGGACCGCGCTGCGGGCGGCGTCGCACCGGCTCCGCCGCCGTCCGCCCCCGTGCACCGAACACGCCCATCGGGTCCCCTCCACCGTGCGGTCACTGTTGCCAGCGGCCATACAACCGGGGCCGGGCGGAACCGGGAACCTGCGAAGAGAGAGGTTGACGGCGGCCGCCGAGGTCTGGTCGACCCTCCCCGGCCGGGCGTTCCCGAGCGAACCGGTTCCGGCGGGAACGCGCAGGTGGGGCGGACGGCGGCGGACGGTGCGGGCGTGCCGCCGAGGCCCGGTCCGGGGCGGCGGCGCCGGTGGCGGCGTGGGAGGCTACCGGGGCGACGGTCCCCTGTTCGCCGCACTTGTCCGTCGCACCCGCTCTGCCCGCAGCCGCCCGACCAGGAGCCCCAGCATGGACCGCCCGCAGGCCCCCGCCTTCCGCCTCGACGCCCTCGCCTCCGCGCACCCGGCCGGCATCCTCGACGCCGCCGAGCAGGCCGAGCGGCGGGGCGCGGACCGGCTGGTGGTCTCCGAGACCGCCTACGACCCGTTCCTCCAGCTGGCCCGGGCCGCCGACCGGACCAGCTCGATCGAGCTGGCCACCGGCGTCGCGGTCGCGCTCGCCCGGACGCCGATGACGCTCGCCTACCAGGCCTGGGGCCTGCACGAGGCCTCCGGCGGGCGGGCCGTCATCGGGCTCGGCTCACAGGTCAAGCCGCACATCGAGAAGCGCTTCGGCATGCCCTGGGACCGGCCGGCCGCGCGGATGCGCGAGTACGTCCACGCGGTGCGGGCGATCTGGCACAGCTGGCAGACCGGCGAGCGGCTGCGCTTCCGCGGCGACTTCTACACGCACACGGTGATGACGCCGGTCTTCTCCCCCGACCCGGTCCCGGCCGGGGTGCCGCGCATCCTGCTGGCGGGCGTCGGGCCGCTGATGGTCCGCACCGCCGGGGCGGTCGCCGACGGCTTCCTCAGCCACCCGTTCACCTCGGTCGCCTATCTGACCGAGCAGGTGCTGCCCGCCCTCGCCGAGGAGCGCGAGCGGGCCGAGGCCGAGGGCGCGGTCTGGACCGGGCGGCCGTTCGAGGTGGTCGGCAGCGTGCTCACCGCGACCGGCCGCACCGAGGAGGAGCTGCGGGCCAACCTGGCGGGGATCCGCGCCCGGCTCGCCTTCTACGCCTCCACGCCCGCCTACCGGCCGGTACTGGCACAGCACGGCTGGGAGGAGTTGCACGAGGAACTGCACCGGCTGTCGGTGCGCGGCCGGTGGCCGGAGATGGCCGCGCTGATCGACGACCGGGTGCTCGACACCTTCGCGGTGGTGGGCGAGGTCGGGGAGGTCGCGCGGGAGATCCACCGGCGGTACGCGGGCCTGGCCACCCGGATCTCGGTGAGCCTCCCGGAGGAGGCCGCGCCGGACCTCGGCCTGGACGTGCTGGACGCGCTCCGCACCCTGGGCTGACCCGTCGGACCGCGCGGACCGGGCGGACCGGGGGTGGGCACCGCCGGTCCGCCGTCGGCCGGCCGACGGCGCGTCACCGGCGGCCGACGGTGCGCCAGCCCACCGGCGGCCGTGGCGCGTTGGGCCGGCCGACGCCCGGTGGCTACGCTCCGGAACCGGCTGTGGGCCGGTCGCCGCGGCTCGCAAACCGGATGCGCCGTATCATTCGGCGGCCACGGCTTCCCGCTCGCCAGCGGTTCCGCTCCCGGTTTCGCTCCCGGTTCCACCGGCGGGCTTCGCGGCCGGCTCCTTGGTCGTCGCCCGGGCCGACTGGCCGGCTCCCGCTTCGGTCGCGCCGGCGTCGGCGGCAGCGGCGGCCGCCATCTCGGCGACGACCCGCGCACCGCGGTCCGGGGCCAGGTCGAGGCTGGCCAGCACCCCGGGGACGGCGATGCTCGGCATCAGGTGCCGGTACAGCGTCGCGACCCGGTCGGCGAGGTCGGCCCGGCCGGTGAAGCGCTGCGACTGGAGCTGCACGCCCACCCAGGAGGCCGTCATCAGCCCGGCCGTGTCGGCCGGCACCACGTGCGGCAGGAGCTCGCCGCGCTCCCCCGCCGCCACCAGCACCCGCTCCAGCCTGGCGATCCAGCCCGGCGCCGCGTCCACACCGAGGTGGCCGTCCGCGCCCTGGTCCACCGAGAGCCGCACGCCGGCGCTGAGCATCGGGTCGATCGGCAGCAGATGCGTGACGACCATCCCGGTGTCCACGAACTCCTGCAGCTTGCAGACGCGTTCCGGGACCGCCTCGCTGGCGTACTGCTCCTCGATGACGCCGTGTGCCAGGTCGCGCTTGGAGGCGAAGTGGAAGTAGACGGCCCCGCGGGTCACACCCGCCCTGGCCACCACCTCGCCGATGGTCGCGCCCTCGTACCCGCATTCGTCGAACACGGAGGCCGCGGCCTCCAGAATCAGTCGCCGCGTCCGCAGCGCCCGCTCCTGTCGCGCCACCACGACCACCCCCGCACACACCGAAAACAAAACCAAACAGCCCGTATCTTACCCAGCGCCGCCGACCGCCCTGGGCACACACCCCAGAGCTGCCGTCCGGACACTCGGCGTCACAGAATACCGACCGTGCGGTCCGGTCTGAACGCAGCCCTCCGTCCGACCGTCCGCCGGGTGAACTCCCCCGCCCCGTCAGCCCAGCACGGCGACCCCCTCCACCTCGACCAGCTGGTCGTGGTACCCGAGGACGGAGACCCCGAGCAGCGTGCTCGGCACGTCGTGCTCGCCGAGGTACTCGCGGTAGACCTCCCAGACGGCCCCCAGGTCGCTCTGCCGGTCGGAGGCGACGTAGACCGTGGTGCGGACCAGGTCGGTGAGCGCCGCACCCTCGCCCTCCAGCACGGTGACGAGGTTGCGCATCACCTGGTGGGCCTGGCCGACGTAGTCGCCCACCGCCACCGTGCGCCCCTCGGTGTCGAGCGGGCAGGCGCCGGCCAGCCAGAGCGAGCGGACCGGGGCGTCGACGGCGGCCGCGTAGGCGTAGTCCACGGCCTGGGTCAGCCGGTGGTTGCGGATCAGCCTGACGGCGCTGCCCATGGGTGCCTCCCGGATGGTCGTTCGGTCGTGCCGGGATCATCGTTCGCGCCCCTTCGGAGGCCCGTCAATCGATTTACGGCACCACCCCGGGCGAACTCGGGCCCGACTCCGGCGAATTCACCGTTCCGGGTGATGGCGGAGCCCCGACTCCGGCCGGGATCCTGGTGGTTCGCCGACGACCGAGGAGGTCCCCGTGCTGTTTCCGCCGCCCGCCCAGGGATTGGGACGCCGACGGGTGCTGGGCCTGGCGCTGGGCGCCGGAGTCGCCCCGGCCCTGGGCACCGGATCCGCCGCCGCCGTGCCCGCGACCACGTCCACGTCCACGCCACCGTCCACGTCCACCCGCTCCCGGCCCGACAGCCCGGAGCTCTCCCTCGGCCGCCGGGTCGCCGCCGTGGCCGCCGCGCAGATCGGGGTGCCGTACGCCTGGGGCGGCGGGGACCGGATGGGCGCGAGCCTCGGCTTCTGCGACGAGGAGAACGGCTACCTCAACGGCCAGTGCCTCGGCGAGAGCACGGTCGGCTTCGACTGCAGCGGCCTGTCCCTGCACTGCTGGTACCGGGCGAGCGGCGGCGACGTGGAGCTCGCGCACTACACGGTCGCCCAGTACCACCGCTCCGCCCCGGTGCCCCGGGCCGAGCTGCTCCCCGGCGACCTGCTGTTCTTCTCCCGCCCGGACGCGCCGCTGCACCACGTGGGCGTCTGGGTCGGCGACGGCGCGATGATCCACGCCGAGCACACCGGCACCCTGGTGGCCCGCCTGGAGGGGGTGTTCGACCTGCCGCGCTGGTCCGGCGAGTTCGCCGGGGCACGCCGCCCGCTGCCGCTCGGCTGAGCCCCGCTCCGGCGAGCACGGCAGCGCGTCCCCCGGCGTGCTTCGCGACGGCACCCGGCTGCCCCGGACGGTCCCGACGGGTCTGTCGGGACCGTCCGGGACCACTGGCTAGAAGCTGCTCGGGACGTAGTTCCAGCAGTAGCCGTTGCTGCCGTTGCCGTAGCCGTAGCCGTCCTTGTTCAGGTACAGCAGCCACCAGCCGGTGTCCTGGCCCACGATGCCGTCGACCGCGATCCTGGGCGAGCGGCCCGACTGCTTGAGGTAGTTCTGGAACCCCTTGACCGCAGCCTCGGTCTTCGGGCCCCAGTAGCTGTCCTCGGAGACGCCGCCGTAGTACTCCCCGTTGTGGTTGAGGAGGTGCTGGACGCACCACACGCCGCTCCCGTACTCCGCGTAGCCGTAGCCGACGTAGGGAGCCCTGGGCGACGCATCGGCGGCGGTGGTGGTGCCGATGACGGCGGTCATCGCCATACCGATGGTGACGGCGGCCGTCGCGAGCTTACGGGCGATCTTCATGGGTCCCCCCAGTGTTTCGAGCGCTCAGGAGCACCGCCGGATGTGACGGGCTCTCAGGCACGAGTCTGTCCCGCCGCGACGCGGTCCCGGGGCCGCAGCCGCGCCGCCGGCCGTCCCACGCGGCGTCTCACACCGTTGAGCTGGCCCTTTATCGGCGTCTCACGTTCAAAGCTGAGACAGTGCTCTCCCCCGACGCCCGCCGGTCGGCGGGACAGGTGCGCAGGTGCTCGCGGCAGAGCGCCGAGGTGGAGGCCGGTACGCGTTCGGTGCGACTCAGGGCGCGCCCGGCAGCCCCTGGTGGATCCGGGCGAGCAGTTCGTGCAGCACCCGCCGCTCCCCCGGGTCCAGCGGCGCGAGCACCTCGTCCTGCACGGCGAGCGCCTCGGCGCGCAGCTCGGCCAACAGGGCCCGGCCGGCGTCGGTGACGGTGACCGAGACCCGCCGCCGGTCCACGGTGTCCCGGGCCCGTTCCACGTACCCGGCGGCGGCCAGCTGGTCGGCGACCTTGGCCAGGTCGCTCGGGTCCACACCGAGCCGGCGGACCAGATCGCGCTGCGCGTGCGGCCCGAAGTCGGCGAGCGCGGCGAGCACGGCCATGTCCCAGAGCTGCAGACCGCGCCGGGCGAGCCGCTCGGCCAGCCGGCCGCGGGCGGTCTTGCCGGTCTTGGAGAGCAGATAGGTGCTGAGGTCCAGCAGCGTCGGCGGCGTACGGGTCGGATCGTCGGAGGCCATGGGAGAAGTCTAGGGTCGACCCCTATAGTGGGTGCCGACCCACTATTTCGTCACCCGGACGGCCACCCACCGTCCCGCCCGAGGGAGCCCCGGCCATGGACGCCCTGTACCACCGCCTGCTCGTCGCCGACTTCCCCGCCTGCTTCGGCTTCTACGACGCCGTCCTGCCGGCCCTGACCGGCGCCGTCCTGGTCAAGGGCGCCCCCGAGGGCCCGTACGCCAACTGGGACCTCGCCGACCAGGCGCTGCTCGCGCTGTTCGACCGGGGCGGGCTCGCCGCCACCGTCGGCACGGCGGCGCTGCCCTCCGCGCCGGTCGCCGCCGCCCAGGACGGCGCGATGCTGGTGTTCCGGGTCGACGACGTGGACCGGGCCCTCGACCTCTGCCTGCGCCACGGCGGCACGCCGGCCGTCGACCCCACCGACCGACCGGAGTGGGGGCCGAACCTGCGCACCGCCCACCTGCGCGACCCGGAGGGGCGGCTGATCGAGCTCCAGTCGTACTGAAGCCCGATCAGCCCTCCCGATCAGTCCCACAGCTCCGGGCTGCACACGTCGACCAGCGCGCCGATCCGGTCCAGCGCCTCGGCGGCCGGCAGCGGTGCGGGCCGGCGGCCGTCGCGCAGCCGCAGCGCGACCAAGCCGTCCGCCGCCTCCCGCGGACCGATGACCGCCTGGTACGGCACCAGCCGCGCCGCCCGGATCCGGGCGCCCAGGCTGCCGCGCTCGGGCCCGGCGACCTCGACCCGCAGCCCGAGGTCGAGACAGCGCTCGCGCAGCCGCTCGGCCGCTTCCCGCTCGCCCTCGGAGAGCGGCAGCAGCACCAGCTGGGTCGGCGCCAGCCAGGCCGGGAAGGCGCCGCCGTACAGCTCGATCAGGTGCGCGACCACCCGTTCCACGCTGCCGATCACGCTGCGGTGGACCATCACCGGCCGGTGCCGGCGCCCGTCCGGCCCGATGTACCGGAGGCCGAACCGCTCCGGCTGGTGGAAGTCGATCTGGACGGTGGAGAGGGTGGACTCGCGTCCGGCGGCGTCGGCGATCTGCACGTCGATCTTCGGCCCGTAGAACGCGGCCTCCCCCTCCGCCGCCTCGAACGGCACGCCCGAGCGCTCCAGTACCTCGGTCAGCAGCGCGACCGAGCGCTCCCACAGCTCGGGGGCGGCCACGTACTTGCCGCCCTCGCCGGGCAGCGAGAGCCGGTACCGGACCGGGCGGATGCCGAGGGCCCGGTGCGCCTCGCCGATCAGCCGCAGCGCGGCCACCGCCTCGTCGGCGGCCTGCTCGGGGGTGCAGAAGATGTGCGCGTCGTTCAACTGGATCGCCCGCACCCGGGTCAGCCCGCCCAGCACCCCGGACGGCTCGGAGCGGTGCATGCCGCCCAGTTCGGCGATCCGCAGCGGCAGTTCCCGGTGGCTCCGGGCCCGCGAGCGGTAGATCAGCGCGTGGTGCGGACAGAGGCTCGGCCGCAGCACCACCTGTTCGGCCCCCAGGTCCATGGGCGGGAACATGTCCTCCCGGTAGTGCTCCCAGTGGCCGGAGATCTCGTACAGCTCGCGCTTGCCGAGCACCGGCGAGTAGACGTGGCGGTAGCCGGCGCGCCGCTCCCGGCCGCGGATGAACTCCTCCAGGGCGTGCCGGATCGCGGCGCCGTCGGGCAGCCAGTACGGCAGGCCGGAGCCGATCAGCGGGTCGGTGTCGAAGAGTTCGAGCTCACGGCCGAGTCGGCGGTGGTCGGGGGCCGACCGCCCGGACGCGGGAGCGGCGGGCACGGGGGCGGGGGCGGCGGGAACGAGGTCGCTGGGCATGGTGGCGGTCTCCACTCGGGTGTGCGGGCGAGTGGACCGGAACGACGAAGCCCCGGGGCACTCGCCCCGGGGCTTCGAACTGGGTCAGCAGTCAGCGCGCCGGGACTCTCTCCGGCGTCGTCGTGAGGACGGCTGCGGCGCGCTTCATGCTCACGACGCTAACAGGCAGCCGCGCGGCGGGCGAAGGGTTTTCCCGCGCCCCCGAAAACCGCAGCCGCTCAGTGCAGCACCACGCAGCCGCGCGCCGTCAGGGCGGCGAGCAGCCCGGGCGGCGGCGTGACGTCGTTCCAGCGCAGGTCGAGCTTCTCCAGCGCGGGCAGCCCGGCCAGCCACTCCGGCAGTTCGGTGATCCGGTTGCCGCGCAGGTCGAGCCGGCGCAGCAGGGGCAGTCCGGCCAGCTCGGGCGGGACGGCGGTGAGCGCGTTCTCCCGCAGTTCGAGTTCGCGCAGCTCGGTGAGCCGGGCGAAACCGGCCGGGAGCTCGGTCAACGCGTTCCCGCGCAGCCAGAGTTCGCGCAGCGAGCGGAGCTCGCCGAGGGTCTCGGGCAGGGCGGTGAGCCGGTTGTGCTGGGCGCGGAGTTCGACGAGCGCGGTCAGTCCGCCGAGTTCGTCGGGGAGTTCGGCGATCGGGTTCTCGCCGATGTTGAGGTAGCGCAGCGCGCCGAGCCGCCCGAGCGCGGCCGGGAGGCGGGTGAGCGCGTTGTCGTGCAGGTAGAGGAAGTCGGTGAGGCCGGTGTCGCCGAGCTCCGCCGGCACGGCGGTGAGCCGGTTGTGTCCGAGGTCGAGGGTGTGCAGTCGGCGCAGCCGGCCGATGGCGGGCGGCAGTTCGGTGAGGCCGGTGTCGGCGAGGATCAGCACCGTCAGGTCGGTGCGGTCCCAGAGGGATTCGGGCACCGCGGTGAGCGGTTGACGCCAGAGGTTGAGGATGGTGTCCGTCACACCGTCATTCTGCCGCCGCGGACCAAGGCCCCCACAGCCCCCCATCACTGTTGACGGTGGCATGCCATCACCGCGAGGATGCCGGGACCGTCCACCGCCCGAGAGAGGGACACCGTTGGCCGTCCACCCCTGGATCCACCGCGTCGGCCGCCTGGCCGGCGCCGCCGTCCTCGCCCTCACGGGGGCGCTGGCGGCCGCCGGGCCCGCGCACGCCGACTTCGGCACCGACTACCACGACCCGTTCACCGCCGCCCAGCCGCTGACCAGGCCGGACACCCGTTCCTGCACCGTCGAGGTGATGCACGACCAGCCGTTCCGGGACGGCTACGGGAGCCCGCCGGACACCCCGTTCAGCGGCTCCGTCACCCCACCCGCCGACTGTGCGGGCCCCTGGTCGAAGGTCGTCCTGGACCTGCACGGCTCGGTCGCCGGACGGCAGTTCGACCGGCTGTTCACCGTCCGCGTCGGCGGCGTCCAGGTCCTGCTCTCCTCCACCCCCGAGCCGTCCAAGGACGGCATCGAGTGGTCCCTCGAACGGGACGTCACCCGCTACGCCCCGCTGTTCGCGGCCGGGCCGCAGCCCTTCGCCTTCGACCTGGCCAACGTCACCAACGAGACCTACACCGGCGTGTTCCGGATCTCCGCGAGCCTCACCTTCTACACCGCCTCCGCCCGCTGGCCCGCCGCCCACACCGCCGACCGGCTGCTCACCACCGGGCCGTTCGGGCTCAGCCAGGCCGCCCCCGCCGCCACCCGCGAGCTCACCTTCCCGCCGAACCTGGAACGGCTCACCGCCGAGGTGTACGCGCGGGGCGGCGGGGCCTGCGAGGAGTTCGCGTACGCCTCCGCCCCCGAGGAGTTCGCCCGCGCCAACCCCGGTACCGGCGCCTGCGGCAAGGGGCCGTTCCGGGAACTGCGGCTCAGCGTGGACGGCCGGGTGGTCGGCGCGGTCTGGCCGTACCCGGTGATCTACACCGGCGGCTGGGACCCGCTGCTCTGGCGGCCCACCCCGGGCATCTTCGCCTTCGACCTGCCCGCCTACCGGGTGGACCTCACGCCCTACGTCGGACTGCTGGTGGACGGGAGGCCGCACCAGGTCGGGATCACCGTCAACGCCGCCGAGGCCCGTGGCAACGACCTGTGGACCGGCCAGCTCAACCTCTTCGCCGAGACCGACCACGGCGCCACCCGCACCACCGGCGGTCTCACCGAGTACCGGGTCGCCCCCGAGGCCGCGCTCGGCACCGGCCTCGCCGACCACGGCGGCGGCAGCGGCGACTGGACCGTCACCGCGGCCCGGCACGACGTCGCCCGGGGCTGGGTGCAGACCTCGCACGGCCGGGTCACCACCGAGGTCCGCGACGACCTCGTCTTCGGGTCCACCCAGCGGTTCCGGGACAACGGCAACGACCTGACCCTGCGCAACCGGACCGACGCCACCCGCACCACCGCGACCTGGGGCTCCGGCCCGCGCCGCACCACCACCGTCCACGAGGGCCAGCCGCTGGACGTCGACTACCGGTACACCACGGACGCCGCCGGCAACACCGACCAGCGCACCACCATGGACCTCGGCTACCACCGGGAGGCCACCACGGCGACCGGTGCCCGGGTCACCGACCGCGCCACCGTCGACCACACCCTCCGCCCCACCGCCCACCGGCACGACGGCGACGCCACCGTCCGCACCGGCGGCTCGACGGAGGACTACCGCAGCACCGGGCCGGACGGCCCGTACCACCGCACCGTCACCACCGTGGACGGCTGGCCGGTCGGCTGACCGGCCGCTCCCGGGCCCCTCGTGTGCGCGAGGGGCCCGGGAGCAGGACCCGGCACGTGCTCAGGAGCGGACCACGGCGAGGGTGTGGTCACGCCCGGCGGCGATGGCGCCCACCCCGCCGAGCGGCGTGTCGCAGGGGGCGCTCCCGCCGGGCGCGCAGACCCGGACCGGGACCGTCCGGTAGAGCCGGGTGCCGTCGCCGAGCTGGCCGTTGTCGTTGTTCCCCCAGGCCCGGACCCCGCCGTCGGACTTCAGCGCGAGGCTGAACTCGAAGCCCGCGGCGATCGCGCCGATGCCGCTCTGGAAGGTGTCGCACGGCGCCGTGGCGTTCCCGGCACAGACCCGGACCGGGGTGCTCCGGTCCGTGGAGGTGCCGTCGCCGAGCTGCCCGTAGCCGTTGATCCCCCAGCTGCGCAGGGTGCCGTCGGAGCGCAGCGCCAGGGTGTGGCCCTGACCCGAGGCGATCGCCGTGACGCCGCCGAGGATGGTCGCGGAGGTCTCGCAGGGCGCACTCGCGCCGGTGGCGCAGACCCAGACCGGCAGCGTCCGGTCGGTGGTGGTGCCGTCGCCGAGCTGCCCGAAGGTGTTCTCCCCCCAGGCCATGACCCTGCCCTCGTGGCGCAGCGCGACGCTGCGGTCCCCGCCGGCCGCGATGGCGGTCACCTGGTCGCGCGGGTCGCAGAAGTCGTCGAGGCAGACCGTGTAGGGGAGGCTGCGGTCGGTGGTGCCGCCGTCGCCGAGCTGGCCGTGGGAGTTGCTCCCCCACGCCTGGACGAAGCCGTCCGTGGTCAGGGCCAGGCTGTGGCCGGCCCCCGCCGAGATCGCGACTACGCCACCGGTGCGGACCTCGACCGGCACCGGGCTGCTGTCGGTGCTGCCGTCGCCGAGCTGGCCGGAGCTGTTGAGTCCCCAGGCGACGACGGTGCCGTCGGCCCGCAGCGCCATCGAGTGGAACTCCCCGGCGGCCACCGCGACGACGTCGTCCAGGTAGGCGGTGCACGGTGCGGTCCGGCCGACGGCGCAGACCCGGGTCGGGGTGATGCGGGTGCCGGTGGTGCCGTCGCCGAGCTGGCCCTCCTGGTTGTAGCCCCAGCTGACCACGGTGCCGTCGGAGCGCAGGGCGACGCTGTGCAGGAGTCCGGCCGCCACCGCGACCAGGTCCTTGAGCGGCTTGGTGCACGGGGCCGCTCCGCAGACCTGGCCGGGTGTGGTGCGCCCGCCGACGGTGGTGCCGTCGCCGAGCTGGCCGTAGTCGTTGCCGCCCCAGGCGAGGGCGGTGCCGTGGAGGTCGGGCCGCAGGTCCCGGTGGTGCGGCGGGTCGGCCTGGGCGGCGCCGGCCCAGCCGGCGGGCAGGAGCAGGGCGGTCAGCAGGGCGACCAGGATCCGCGGCCCGCGCGGACATCGGCGCTGTCTCGGGTTCGGCATGTGCGCTCCTCGTGACGGAGGGGGTGTTTCGCACACGATGCGGTGCCGGGCCGGTGCGCCCGCCCCGGCGGCGCCGGACCGCGGTCCGGCGCCACCCGATCGGCCCCGCCACCGGTTCGGCGGCGGCGGTCGGTCAGGCCGGGCGGCGGACCCGGTGGGTGCCGGTGATCGACACGACCAGCGAGTACAGGGAGGTGGTGGCGGTGATGAAGAGGCGGTTGTTCTTCGGGCCGCCGAAGGTGAGGTTGGAGACCGGCTCGGGGACGAGCAGACGGCCGATCAGGGTGCCGTCCGGGTCGTAGCAGTGGATGCCGTCGCCGAAGGCCGCCGCCCAGAGCCGGCCCTCGTCGTCGAAGCGGATGTTGTCGAAGCGGACGCCGCCGGTGCCCTTGACGAAGACCCGGTCGTTGCCGAGGGTGCCGTCCTCGGCGATGTCGAAGACCCGGATCTGCGCGGCGCGGCTGTCGGAGACGTAGAGCCGCTGCTCGTCGAGCGAGAGGATGATCCCGTTCGGCCCCTTGAAGCCGTTGGCGGCGAGCTGCACCTCGCCGCTGTCCGGGTCGATCCGGTAGACGTGGCAGGCGCCGATCTCGCTCGCGGCGCGGTGGCCCTCGTAGTCGCTGGTGATGCCGAAGTCCGGGTCGGAGAACCAGATCGCGCCGTCGGAGCGGACCACCGCGTCGTTGGGCGAGTTGAGCCGCCGTCCCTGGTAGTGCTCGGCGAGGACGGTGACCGTGCCGTCGTGCTCGGTGCGGGTGACGCGGCGGCCGCCCTGCTCGCAGCTGATCAGCCGGCCCTCGCGGTCGAGGGTGTTGCCATTGCTGTGGCCGGCCCGGTCGCGGAAGACGCCGACCGTGCCGGTGGCCTCGTCCCAGCGCAGCAGGCGGTCGTTGGGGATGTCGCTCCACACCACCTGGCGCCAGGCGGGCAGGTAGAGCGGGCCCTCGGCCCAGCGGCAGTCCCCGTGCAGCCGCTCCAGCCGGCTGTCCCCGTAGGTGCAGCGGCGGAAGCGGTCATCCAGGATCTCGTACAGCCCGAACTCGATCTCACCAGACATCATCCACACCCAATCCCTGATTGCCGAATGCTGTTCCGACGGACTGGAGTATGGCAGAACCGGATATGGTTCCACCATGGGCATCGAGAACCTGGACGACACCGACCGCGCGCTGCTGACCCTGCTTCAACAGGACGCCGGACAGGCGTACGCGGCCCTCGGCAAGGCCGTGGGGCTGTCCACCGCGGCCGCCCACGAGCGGGTCCGCAAGCTGCGGGAGCGCGGCGTGGTCCGCCGCACGACGGTGGAGGTCGACCCGAAGAGCCTCGGGCTGGGCGTCCTGGCCTTCGTGATGGTCGACTCGTCGGCCTGGATGGGCGAGTCGGCCGCGGCGTTCGCCGCCATCCCCGAGATCGAGGAGGCGCACGTCATCGCCGGCAGCGCCTCGGTCCTGGTCAAGGTGCGGACGGCGACCACCGAGCAGCTCCAGGACGTGCTGCGCCGCCTCTACGCGATCGACGGCGTGTGCGGGACCCAGGCGACCGTCGTCCTGGAGTCCTTCTTCGAGCGCCCGCCGTCCCCGGCACCCTGAGACGGGTCCGTCCCGGCGCCCCGAAACGGGTCCGTCCCGGCGGGAGCGACGGCTCCCGCCGGGACGGACCCGGCGAAACGAGTGGGATGATCACATGTTGATCATGTGACCGGCCAGCCCGTGGATCGCCTCCTTGACCGCCTCGCCCAGGGTCGGGTGGGCGTGCACGTTGCGGGCGACCTCGTGGACGGTGAGGTCCCACTGCTGGGCCAGCGTCAGCTCCGGCAGCAGCTCGGTGACCTCGGGGCCGATCAGGTGCGCGCCGAGCAGCTCGCCGTACGTGCCGTCGCTGATCACCTTGACGAAGCCGATCGGGTGGCCGAGGCCGTGGGCCTTGCCGTTGGCGGTGAACGGGAACTTCGAGACCTTGACGTCGTAGCCGAGGTCACGGGCCTGCGCCTCGGTGTAGCCGAAGCTCGCGATCTGCGGCTGGCAGTACGTCGCGCGCGGGATCATCGCGAAGTCCAGCTCCATGGTCTCCACGTCGCCGATGGTCTCGGCCGCGATCACGGCCATCGACTCGGCGGCGTGCGCCAGCATCAGCTTGGCGGTGACGTCGCCGATGGCGAAGATGTGCGGGACGTTGGTCCGGCCGCGGCCGTCGACCGCGATCGCGTTGCGCTCGGTGAGCTTGACTCCGGTGTTCTCCAGGCCGTAGCCCTGCACGCGCGGCGCGAAGCCGATCGCCTGGAGCACCTTGTCGGCCTCCAGCACCTGCTGCTGACCGTCCTTGGTGGTGACGGTGACCTTGACCTTGGCGGCCGGGTCCTTGTCGTCGATCGAGTCCACCCGGGTCGAGGTGAGCACCTGGATGCCGAGCTTGCGGTACTGCTTGGCGAGCTCGGTGGAGACCTCGACGTCCTCCAGCGGCACCATCCGGTCGAGGAACTCGACGATGGTGACCTGCACGCCGTAGTTGTGCAGCACGTAGGCGAACTCGACGCCGATCGCGCCGGCCCCGGCGATGATGATGCTGCCGGGCAGCTCCTCGGTGAGGATCTGCTCCTCGTAGGTGACCACGCGGTCGCTCAGGCTGGTGCCCGGCAGCAGCCGGGTGGTGGCGCCGGCGGCGATGATGCAGTGGTCGAAGGTGACGACCTCGAAGCCGCCGCCGTTCAGCGCGACCTGCAGGGTGTGGTCGTCGACGAAGGTGCCGCGGCCGTCGTACTCGGTGATGCCGTTCTTCTTCATCAGGTAGTGGACGCCCTTGACGCGGCCGTCGGCGACGCCGCGGCTGCGCTTGAACGCCTCGCTGTAGTCGAAGGTGACCTGGCCCTCGATCTTGATGCCGAAGGTCTTCGCCTCCTTGGTGACGATGTGCGCGAGCTCCGCGTTGCGCAGCAGCGCCTTGGAGGGGATGCAGCCGACGTTCAGGCAGACCCCGCCCCAGTACTTCGACTCGACGACGGCGACCTTCAGGCCGAGCTGGGCGGAGCGGACGGCCGCGGTGTAGCCGCCGGGACCCGCGCCGAGAACGACGACGTCGTAGTGCGTGCTGCTCATGGTGCTGATTCCTCCGAGGGTGTCACGGTGTCGTGATCTCCGTGCCATGGTGTCAGGCCACCGCGCGGCGCACCCATCGGACCCCGGTAATCGGACACCCGTCCGGGGTGCCGCCCGGTCCTCCCCGCCGTGGAAAGCGGGGGGAACCGGGCGGAACCGGGTCAGACCTCAAGCGTGCCGGGTCAGGCCTCGACCTCGTGGGCGTGGCCCTCCTGCAGGCCGCCGCCACTGCCGGCCTGGCCGTCGGTGTGCTGCGGCGGGACCGGCGCGTGCAGCGAGGAGAGGTCCCAGGCGTAGAGGCCGACGGAGTCGGCGATCACGTCGATGTTGAGGTCGAAGGCGGACAGGTCGAGGTTGTTCAGGTCGTCGCAGGCCTTGTGGTAGCACGGGTCGAAGGCCTGGCCGGCGGTGCCGCCGTAGCGCGCCGCCTGGGCCGCGGACTTGATCACCTCGGCGCCGGTGTCGGTGCCGCCGGCCGGGATGCCGGCGTCGATGAACGGTCCGTAGTCGGAGCGGCCGGTGAAGTCGGTGCCCTCGTGCGGGACGCCCCAGTCGTCCAGGAAGTCGGTGATGTGCCGCTCCAGCTGGGCGGAGCCGTCCGGGCCGGGGCCGGAGCCGACGTGGTCGGAGTCGTCGCCGTCGTAGACGAACTGGGCGGAGTTGGGCGAGGCGATCATGTCGAAGTTCAGGTAGAGCTTGATCTTCTTCTTGTCGGCCTCGGAGAGCGCCTTGACGTAGGCCTCGGAGCCCTTGAGGCCGAACTCCTCGGCGGACCACCAAGCGAACCGCACCTTGTTCTTGACCGGCCGGGTGCCGAGGTTCTTGGCGACCTCCAGGATGCCGGCCGAGCCGGAGCCGTTGTCGTTGATGCCGGGGCCGGCCGGCACCGAGTCGAGGTGGGAGCCGATGACGACGGTGTTGTTCTCGTCGCCGCCGCGGGTCTCGGCGAGGACGTTCCAGGTCTTGCGCTTCTCCATGAAGGTGCGGATGTCCAGGGTGACGGTGACCGGGCCGGCCGCGGCCTTGGCGGCCAGCGCCTCGCCGGCGGCCTTGGTGATGCCGCCGGTCGGGACCCGCCCGGCGCCCGGGTCGCCCAGGGTGCCGTTGAGGTCGCCGTCGGTGTTGTTGTAGATCACCGCGCCGATCGCGCCCGCGTCCGCCGCCGCGGCCTGCTTGACCGCGAAGCTGCAGCCGCCGCGCTTGATCAGGGCGATCCGGCCGGTGAAGGCGCCGGCCGCGTAGTCGGCGGCCTCGCAGCCGGTGGTGGCGTCCACCGGGACGACCGCGAGCTGCGCGGTCAGGCCGGCGGCGGGGCCGCCCGCCGAGTAGGTCATCGCCTTGATCGCGACGTCCTCGGCCTGCGGGGAGGTCACCGCGAGCCGCTCGGACAGCGCCTGGAAGAAGGTGTACTCGAACTCCTGCTTGGACACCTTGAGCCCGGCCCGGCGGGCCTGCTCGTAGACGTACTGGGCGGACTGCTCGTGCCCGCGCGCGCCCGCCACCCGGGTGCCGCCGTTGCGGTCGGCGAACCGCTGGAACGCCTCCAGGGTCTTGAAGGCGTTGTCGGCGCTGCTGTCCTCGATCAGCCGCTCGGCCAGCTTGGCACCCTTGCGGGCCGGGTCCGGATCGGCGCTGGCGCTGCCGGTGCCGACCAGCAGCAGCGGGGTCACCAGCGCCGCCACCGCGAGCGCGGCCCCCGCCGCCCGGCGGGTGGGGACACCGGTCCGACGGGCGGGAACGGCCAGGGAGCGGGGCGTGGCGGCCGGGCGACCGGTCCGAGCGTTCAAGGCGTGTCCTTCCAAGGGTCCGTGGGACTCCCGATTTGACATGTTCGGCGACTCCTTGCCAACCCCGGCGCGCAAGCTGACCGGATGCGGACACCCGGGACTGCGGTGATGCTGGAGGGAGTGGGGCCGTCTCATCCAGGAGTGTGACCACATGTCCGTGTTGGATAAGCTCAAGCAGATGCTCAAGGGCCACGAGGACCAGGCCGAGCGCGGCGTGGACAAGGCCGGCGACATGGTCGACGAGCGCACGCAGGGCAAGTACAGCAGCCAGGTCGACATGGCCCAGGACAAGCTCAAGGACCAGCTGCGGAACGACCAGCCGCCCCAGTAGGCCCGCCGCCCCTCCCTCTCCCTCTCCCCGGTCCGTGCGCGCACCTTTTCCAGGCGCGCACGGATCGGGGTGTCATTTTCGGACTTTACATACTCATTACTATGAGACCGGTTGCGTGTTCGCCCCTGACGAGAGGACAGCCGCCGTGTCGATCCCCCGTGTCCGGACCACCCCGCTCCCCGGTGTCGGTGTCCAGTACGACCTCACCACCCGAGAACAGCGGCACCTGTCCGTGATCGCCCACCGGGACGGCGCCCGCAGTCTCAACGTCTACCGCTCCGACGACCCCGACGCCTGCTCCCAGGCCTTCCGGCTGACCGCCGAGGAGTCCGCCGCCCTGGTCGACGCCCTGACGCCGGCTCACCACAACCCGGCGCTGCTGCACACCACCGACCTCGGCCTGGTCGCCGAGCGGCTCCCGGTCGACGGCGCCTCGTACTGGAACGGGCGGCTGCTCGGCGAGACCCGGATGCGCACCGAGACCGGCGCCTCGATCGTCGCCGTGCTGCGCCGCACCGGCGCCGTCCCCTCCCCCGCGCCCGACTTCCGGCTGGCCGGCGGCGACACCCTGATCGTGATCGGCACCCGCGAGGGCGTGGACGCGGCCGCGGCGATCCTGGACCGGGGGTGATCGGGTGCACACCGCGAAGGTCTTCATCGAACTGGGCTCGGTCATCCTGGTCCTCGGCCTGCTCGGCCGGATAGCCGGGCGGTACGGCTTCTCGCCGATCCCGCTCTACCTGCTCGGCGGGCTGGCCTTCGGCACCGGCGGACTGCTGCCGCTGAGCGCCAGCGAGGAGTTCGTGGCCACCGGCGCCGAGATCGGCGTCGTCCTGCTGCTGCTGATGCTGGGTCTGGAGTACACCGCCGCCGACCTGGTCACCAATCTCAAGGCCCAGTACCCGGCCGGCGCGGTCGACTTCCTGCTCAACGCGGTACCCGGCGCGGCCGCCGCGCTGCTGCTCGGCTGGGGCCCGGTGGCGGCCGTGGTGCTGGCCGGCGTCACCTGGATCTCCTCCTCGGGGGTCATCGCCAAGGTGCTCGGCGACCTCGGGCGGCTCGGCAACCGGGAGACCCCGGTGATCCTCAGCATCCTGGTGCTGGAGGACCTGGCGATGGCGGTCTACCTGCCGATCCTGACCGCCCTGCTGGCCGGGGCGGGGCTCGTCGCCGGTTCGATCACCCTCGCCATCGCGCTCGCCACGGCCGGCGCGGTGCTGTTCGTCGCGCTCCGTTACGGGCGGCTGATCTCCCGGTTCGTCTCGCACGACGACCCGGAGAAGCTGCTGCTGGTGGTGCTCGGGCTGACCCTGCTGGTCGCGGGCATCGCGCAGCAGCTCCAGGTGTCGGCGGCGGTCGGCGCGTTCCTGGTCGGCATCGCGCTGTCCGGCGAGGCGGCCGAGGGCGCGCACACCCTGCTCAGCCCGCTGCGGGACCTCTTCGCCGCGGTGTTCTTCGTCTTCTTCGGCCTGAGCACCGACCCGACCAGCATCCCGCCGGTGCTGCTGCCCGCCCTGCTGCTGGCCGCGGTGACCGCGCTCACCAAGGTCGCCACCGGGTACTGGGCGGCCCGACGGGCGGGGATCGCCACCCGCGGCCGCTGGCGGGCCGGCGGGGCGCTGGTGTCCCGGGGCGAGTTCTCGATCGTGATCGCCGGGCTGGCCGTCACGGCCGGCATCGAGCCCGGACTCGGGCCGCTGGCGACGGCGTACGTGCTGATCCTGGTGGTCACCGGGCCGCTGGCCGCGCGGTACACCCAGCCCGCGGTGGAGCGGCTGGGCACGCTGGTGGCGCGGCGCCGGCGCTGGGCGCCCGCCGCGGCGGAGGTGGCACGGGTGCCGGGGCCGGCCGCGGAGTCCGACC
>NZ_JBFBDO010000131.1:0-20004 GCF_040683335.1 Kitasatospora sp. NPDC093806 | reverse complement strand
GAAGTCGGCCGGGCCGACTTCCCACTCCGCCGCCGGGTTCACCCCTCCCGGCCGCCGCTCCGGGTGGCCAGGTGTTGCCGGCACTGCTCCAGCAGCTTCCCCATGGACTCGCCGATCATCAGGAACAGCTCGGTGGAGGACTCGAAACGGGCACCCGCCGGAGTCCCCGTGCCGAGCACCTCGGCTCCCCGGCGGGCCATCTCGGCCAGGATGCCGTTCGTCTGCACCGCTCCGGCAAGGGACTTGAGCCAGATGTCGTCGTCGGTGACGTAACGCTCCCGCCGCTCGCCGGGCGTGCGCTCCCGCCGCAACAGCCCCTGCTGCTCAAGGAAGCCGACGGCGTGCGAAATGGACGCCGGGCTCACGCGCAGGCGCTGGACCAAGTCCGCCGCGGTGAGGGCGCCGGCGTCGCTGGTGTACAGGCAGGCCAGCACCCTGGCTTCCATCTTGGGCAGCCCCGACTGCGCGAGCAGCGCGGTGAAGGACTCCGTGAACTCCCGCACCGCCTGCGGGTCGCGCCCGTACCCGTCGTCGGGCACCGCCGTCGCCGCCTCCGGACGGGCGGCGGCCTGCTTGCCGCGTCGCGCACGCTGCCGCGTGGCCTCGCCCGCCCGGTCCGCCCCGTAGCCCTCGGGGCCGCCGTTGCGGGTGACCTCCCGCATGACGGTCGACGCGGGCCGTCCCAGCCGCCGCCCGATCTCGGCGTAGCCGAGCCCCTCGGCCAGCCCCTCGGCGATGTGCTGGCGGTCCTCGGCGGTGAGCCTGCCTCCGGGCATCGGTCCTCGTCTCCCGTCTGTCGACATGCTGCGCAGTATGCATTCAGTCCGAGCCCATTGCAAAGGAGCCTTCGGGTGACCATTGCATTCAGCTCCACATTCATTGCAATGGAAGGCCTCCAATGCCGCCACCTACAGGCAGGTAAGCCCATCGAAGAGCGTTGACGGATCACTGAACGCAATGTAGCTTCTTCATCGTTCAGTAATTCCCGAACGCAAACTGGGTGGGGAAAACCATGACGGTCACCAGCAACAACGGCATCTCCGAGGCGGGCCTGCGCAAGGTGCGCGACGTCCTGACGCGACACGTCGAGTCCGGGAGGATCCCCGGCGTCGTCGCGCTGCTCAGCCGGGGGGACGAGACGTACGTCGAGGCGATCGGCACCATGAACCACGGTGGCGGCGCGCCGATGCGGCGGGACACGATCTTCCGGATGGCCTCGACCTCCAAGCCGGTCACGGTGGCGGCGACGATGGTCCTGCTCGACGAGTGCCGGCTGCGCCTGCACGACGTGGTCGACCCGTGGCTGCCCGAGCTCGCCGACAGGCAGGTGCTGAAGCGGATCGACGGCCCGCTGGACGACACCGTGCCCGCCCGGCGGCCGATCACCGTCCGCGACCTGCTGACCTCCACCTTCGGTCTCGGCATGGACATCACGGCGCTCGGCACCCCGATCATGGGCGCGATCATCGAGAACGGCCTCACGCCCGACCTGCCGACGCCGATGCCCGAGCCGGACGAGTGGATGCGCCGCCTCGGCGCGCTCCCGCTGATGCACCAGCCCGGCGAGCGCTGGCAGTACCACATCAGCAACGACCTGCTCGGCGTGCTCGTCGCGCGGGTCACCGGCCAGTCGTTCGAGACCTTCCTGCGGGAGCGCGTCTTCGGCCCGCTGGGGATGGCGGACACCGGCTTCCATGTGTCCGCCGACAAGATCGACCGGCTGCCTCCGCTCTACGCCCCCGACCCGCGGACCGGCGAGTTCCACGTGTGGGACGAGCCCGCGGACGGACGCTGGAGCCGGCCCCCGGCGTTCCCGGGCGGTGGCGGCGGGCTGGTCTCCACCGCTGACGACTTCCACGCCTACTTCCGGATGCTGCTGAACGAGGGCGTGCACGACGGCGAGCGGATCCTGTCCCGGCCCGCCGTCCGGCTGATGACCACCAACAGCCTCACGTCCGAGCAGACCGCCGTCCGGGACGCCATGGCCCGCGACAACGCGCACCTGTCGTTCGGCCAGGGGCAGCACGGCGGTTGGGGCTTCGGGATGGCGGTGCGCTCGTACCGCGGCGACTACGCGCCGATCGGCCAGTTCGGCTGGGACGGCGGCGCCGGCACCTCGACCTACGCGGACCCGGAGAACGGCCTCACCGGCATCCTGCTCACCCAGGTCGGGATGACCGTCCCGAGCGCGCCGCAGCTGATCCACGACTTCTGGACCACGGTTTACCAGGCCATCGACGCCTGACCGGGCGATGCTTGGCCGAGCTACGCCTGGCCGAACTGCGCCTGACCTGTCGCCGGCAGGACGCGCCAGGTCGGCTCCAGCGGCAGCAACCCACCGCTGGGCGACTCGATGTCGGCCCCCACCCCGGCTCGCTCGCGCAGGGCCGGCAGGTGTCCGGCGGCGTAGCGCGCGTGCGCGGCGGCATCCGTCCACAGGGTGGTGACCAGGTAGCGGTCCGGGTCGAGTCTTCCCACTCCGGACTCGGGTCCGACGCCCCTCACGCCTCCCCGGCCCCGACGCCCCCCTCCCCGGCGGCGATGCCGTCCAGCCGGGCGTACTGCTCGTCGGTCAGCTGGACGGCCGCCGCGCCCAGGTTCTCCACCAGGTGCTTCTCGGACGTGGTGCCCGGGATCGGCAGGATGTTGGGCGAGCGGTGCAGCAGCCAGGCGAGCGCGGTCTGCGCCGGGGTGGCCCCGACCTCGCGGGCGACCTCGGAGACCGGGCCGTCCGCGCCCGCGTGGCCGCCGACGGCGATCGGGAAGAACGGCAGGAACGCGATGCCGCGCTCGGCGGTGAAGTCGACCACCGCGTCGTGCCGGCGGGTGGCCAGGTTGTACCAGTTCTGCACGGCGGCGATCGGGGCGATCTCCAGCGCCTGCTCCAGCTCGTCGACGGTGACCTCGGAGAGGCCGATGTGCCGGACCTTGCCCTCGTCCTGGAGCTGCTTGAGCGCGCCGATCTGGTCGGCCAGCGGCACCGCGGGGTCGATCCGGTGCAGCTGGAGCAGGTCGATCCGCTCGACCCGGAGCCGGCGCAGGCTCAGCTCGGCCTGCTGGCGCAGGTACGCGGGGTGGCCGAGCGGGACCCACTCGGACGGGCTCGGGCGGGTCAGGCCGACCTTGGTGGCGACCACGACGTCCGGGGCGTACGGGTGCAGCGCCTCGGCGACCAGTTCCTCGCCGCCGCCGAGGGCGTAGGAGTCGGCGGTGTCGACGAGTTGGACGCCGTGCCCGACGGCGGCGCGCAGCACGTCGAGGGCGGCGGAGCGCGGGGTCGGGGGGTGCCAGATGACCGCGTCGGCGGGCTTGAGGTCCGGGGTGTCGGCGAGGCGCATGGTGCCGTAGCCGATCCGGCGGACCGTCAGGTCGCCGCCGATCGCGAAGGTCTGACGCGCGGTCGTGTCAATCGCCCTGGGGCTGATCTCGATGTCGCTCATGCCGATCACGGTAGGATCTCTCATCCATGTGAGATTCAAGGGGACGCACGGCGATGTGAGGGGTGTCACATGCGGATCGGCGAGCTGGCGGCGGCGACCGGGGTGAGTGTCCGCCTGCTGCGGTACTACGAGGAGCAGGGCCTGCTGGAGGCCAGGCGGCCGGAGGGCGGCCACCGCCGGTACGACGAGGGCGCGCCGACGGTCGTCCGCAACATCCGGGCCCTGCTGGGGGCGGGACTCTCCACCAGCGCCATCCGGGACGTGCTGCCCTGCGTGGACGGCGAGGGCGCGGTGGCCTCCTGCATGCTGGACGTGCTGGAGGAGCGGCTCGACCTGCTCGACCGGCAGATGCTCGCACTCGGGGCGAGCCGGGCCGCGCTGGCGGGGATCGTCTCGGCGGCCCGCCGGGAGGCCGAGGCGTCCCCGGCCGCCGAACCGGTACCGGCTTAGACCCGCCGTCCCGCGTCCTGTCCCGCGAGGAACGCCCGCAGCTCGGCGACCACCGGTGCGGGCGCCAGGCCGGGCAGCAGATGCCACCAGAGCCGGACGATCCGCTGCGACAGGTCGGCCCGCCCGGTGTACAGGAGCGACATGACCTGCGACCCGGCGTACGCCGCGACCAGGACCTGCGCGAACTCCTCGATCACGACCTCGTCGAGCAGTTCCCCGGCCCGCCGGGCGGCCTCCAGTTCGGCGTGGAACTGCTCGGCCCACCTCTCGTACGGGTTGAAGTCGCGCAGCCCGAGCTGCCCCTGCTCGACGGCGAGGGTGACCCCGGCGCGCAGCAGCACGTTCTCCCGGAGCTCCTCGGCCAGGTAGAGGGTGGTGGCGATGAGCTGGCGCAGTCCGGCCGGCCGCCCGGGCAGGTCGAGGTCGGAGGACTGCTCGTCGATGACCGCCTTCGCGAGGTCCTCCTTGGACCTGAAGTGGAAGTACATCGCGCCCTGGGTGGTCCCCGCCTGATTGATGATCTTGCTGACGCTGGACCCGCTGAAGCCGTACTCGTCGAAGACCCGGGCGGCGGCGCGCAGGATCGTCTCCCGGGTGCGCACGGCCCGGTCCTGCTGCGCTCGTGCCACCGGAAGCTCCCAACGCCTCGGCCGACGAAGGGCTCGGCCATCAAGAAGAACGACCGCTATGGTATTTGGCGCGGGGTCGAGCGTGCACAATGCGTCCAGAGCCCGCCCAGGTGGGCGTGCAGGACCTCCTCGGCCTGGCGCTCCGTCAGCCGGCCGATCAGCACGTGCGTGGTGAGCCCGTCCACCAGCGCCAGCAGCGTCCGCGCCTCCCGCTCCACGGCGTCGACCCCGGTCTGAGCCCCCGCCTCCGTCAGCAGTCGGACGAGCAACTCCTCCATCGCCGCGTAGCCGGTCCGCAGGGTCCCGGCCAGCGGCCCGCTCACCGCCGCCTGCGCCACGAAGGCCAGCCAGACCCGCGCCTCGGACCGCTGTCCGGCCCGCAGCAGCGCGAGCTCCTCGGCGGCGTACCCGACGGCGCTGGCGGCCGACTGCGCCGGACTGCCGACCAGCCGCTCCCGCACCCGCCGCCCGATCTGCTCGCCGACGTGCCCGAGCGCGAAGACCAGCATCTCCTCCTTGGTGCGGAAGCACCGCTGGACGGCCCCCATCGAGAGCCCCGCCCGCTCGGCGACGTCCCGCACTGTGACACCCTCCAGCCCGCTCTCGTCGGCGAGGCGGCAGACCGCCTCGGCGATCACCCGCCGCCGCTCCTCGTGGTCTACCTGCCGGGGCATCGCTGGCCCTCCCGGTTATTCCGATGCGCTCGTATCACTTCCCAGTGTACGTTTCCGATGCAACCGCATCACTACCCCTCTCCCTCTCTTCCTTCCCCTCCCCGTGGAGCACCCCCATGCCCGACCCCGACCTCTGGACCCTCACCGCCACCGCCCAGGCCCGGGCGGTCCGCACCGGCGAGGTCTCCGCCACCGAACTCGTCGACGCCCACCTGACCCGGATCGCCGAGGTCAACCCGGAAGTCAACGCGATCACCCAGCTGCTCGCCGACCGCGCCCGCGCCGACGCCGCCGCCACCGACCGCCGCCGGGCGGCCGGCGAACCGCTCGGCCCGCTGGCCGGGGTGCCCTTCACCGTGAAGGAGACCACCGCGATCGAGGGCGTCCCGACCACCTTCGGCGTCCCGCGCTTCCGCGACCTGGTCGCCCCCGCCGACGCGCCCCCGGTGGCCCGGCTGCGCGCCGCCGGGGCGATCCCGATCGGCCACAGCAATATCCCCACCCTGGTCCTGTCCGGCATGCACACCCGCAGCGAACTCTTCGGCGACACCGTCAACCCCTGGGACCCGGCCGTCACCCCGGGCGGAACCAGCGGCGGCGACGCGGTCGCCGTCGCCACCGGCATGGCAGCCCTCGGGCTCGGCAACGACTCCGGCGGCTCGATCCGCGTCCCGGCCGCCTTCTGCGGCGTGGCCGGCCTCAAGCCGGGCTACGGCCGGTTCCCCGCCGACCACCGCATCCTCGGCCCCGCCGACCCCGGCCCGGCCTCCCAATTCCTGGTCACCGACGGCCCGCTGGCCCGCAGCGTCGCCGACCTCCGGCTCGCCTTCGAACTCCTCGCCGGCACCGACCCGCGCGACCCGCGCGCCGTCCCCGCGCCCCTGGACGGCGAACCGCTACCGGGCCCGATCAAGGTCGCGGTGGTCGCCGACCCGGGCGGCCACGGCGTCCACCCCACCGTCCGCGCGGCCGTCGACACCGCCGCCGACGTCCTGCGCGCCGCCGGCTACGACGTCCGCGAGGTCCCGGACGTCCCCCGCCTCGACGAGACCCTCGCCGCCTACGAACTCCTCACCGTCACCGAGTTCGCCCCCACCTGGCCGGCCGTCCGCCCCCTCCTCGGCCCCGGCGGCGACCGCTACCTCGCCCCGGTGATGGAGCGCACCCGCCCCGCCACCTCCGCCGAGTTCATGACCCTGATGGGCACCTGGCTCACCCTCCGCCGCGCCTGGGCCGAGTTCCTCGACGAGTACCCCCTCCTCCTCGGCCCCGTCTACACCGAACCCGCCCCGGCCCCCGGCCTCGAATCCCGCGACCCCGCCTCCCGCGACCGCGTCGCCACCGCCATGCGCCTCTGCACCGCCACCAGCTTCGCCGGCCTCCCCGCCGTCACCGTCCCCACCGGCCTCGCCACCCACCTCCCCACCGCCGTCCAACTCATCACCCGCCCCCACCGCGAAGACCTCGCCCTCACCGCCGCCCACACCCTCGAATCCACCCTCCCCCCACTCACCCCCATCACGCCCACGAAGCCCACCACCGCACGCTGACCCCGGAGCCCCGACGAAAACACAAAAAACCAGTCAGGTCCGGTAACCCTTGCGGGCTACCGGACCTGACTGGTCTTACTGGGTCGGGGTGGCGGGATTTGAACCCACGGCCTCTTCGTCCCGAACGAGGGCCGGGGCGAGGAGCAACCTGCGCAGATGTACGAACGTGCAGGTCAGAGCGTCGGGTTCCGTTGGTTACCGTGGCGCTAGCGCGGGGCGAATCTCAAGATCTTCTCCCGAGTTTCTCCCAGCGACTCCCAGGGGACTGTCGGGAGCGGAGTCAGTTGTCGACTCGCCACCCTTCGAGCGCGGTCAGTGCCCGTGCCCGCGCCTCGACAACGGCCATGCGTGCCGACCGCTCACCCTCGTGGACGTGCGCCGCCTGGCTGGTGCTCTGCCCGGGCCACTTGCGGTACAGAAGGCCCGTCTCCGCGCTGAAGTAGCCGCGGCTCACCGCGTTCAGGGCGAGCAGAAGTCCCGTGTCCTCGGAAGCGGGGAGTGCCATCCAGCCGCCGAGCGCCAGAAGCAGGTCCCGGCGGACGCACAGCGTCGCGGGGTGCACCTGGGCGCGGAAGTCGTGCGCTTTCCAGTGTTCAAGGACAGCGCCACGTTCGACCGGGCCTTCCAGCGGATCCTGGTCGAACCCGACTGTGGAGCCGTCCGGCAGGAGGTCGAGCACGCGGGAAGTGGTCCAGCAGATGCCGGGGTTGGCCAGTGCGGCCAGATCACGGGTCAGGGTGCCCGGGGTCAGCATGTCGTCAGCGTCCAGGACCTTGACGAATTCGCCTTCGGCCCGGGACAGCGCGAGGGTACGGGCGACGCCGGCGCGCCCATGGCGGCCTTGGCCAAAGCTGATCCGAGAGTCGTCGGGGACGTGCGGAGCGACCGCACCCGTCTCCCCGTCCTCCTGAATCACCCACTGCCAGCCCCACCCGTCGGGAAGCTGCTGGTCGACAAGCGACCTGTAGGCATCGGCCAGGAACGGTGCCGACGGTCCATGCACCGCCGTAATGACGGTCACGATGTTGGTCATGCTCACCACCTTGTCAGCTTGCTCGTGAAGGTCAGCTCGGTGCGGTCGCCTGGCAGAACGACGTCGGAGACCTCGACTACTCGGTCGTTAATGTCGATGCTGACCTTGCGGCAGATGATCACCGACACGCCCGCCGGCAGGCCCAGTTCCTCCGCCTCTTCCGGCGTGGGCGGCCGGGCCCGGAACGTCTCTACGATCCGGTCCAGCTCGATCCCCACTGTCCAGAGCTGGTTCTGGGTGCCCCCAGGCCATGGCTCCTGATCCTCGCGCAGCAGGTCAGGGTTGCCGGCGACCATGTCGAGTACCAGGTAGGACTCCGCCCGGTTGAGTGGCGTCCGTTCCTCCCGGTTCCTGGTTCGGTACGTCCTGCGGAGCAGCATCGTGTCCTCAGGCACGCCGAACTCCGTCGCAAGTTCCCCTGTTGCTGGTACCTGGGCGTACGTCGCCGAGAAGGCCAGGTCGGCAATGGTCAGGCCGGTGTCGCGCTCGGTTGCTCCGGTCTTGAGCCGCTCGGATTCGGGCTGGCGCGCCCGGTCCTTCTCCCACTGGTGACGCGCACCGTCCCGGACGACCTTGGTCGGCTCCCTCCGGACGAACGTCCCCCGGCCGTGCTGCTTCTCGACCAGCCCTTCCGCCCCCAGGACGCCGATCGCCTGCCGCACGGTTGGCACGCTCGTTCCGAACTGATCCGCTAGCGCCGTCTCGGCGGGAAGCCTCTCGCCAGGCTTGCGCTGACCTGCGCGGATCTCTTCCCGCAGCGCGTCTGCGATGCGCTCGTACACCTTCGCCATGGTGGCCTCCGCCGTCCCTCGGTGTGTGACTCGCTCAGGATAAGTCCTCAAGAGGAGTTGACGACTTCCTGAGAACCCGTCATAGTCATTCCCAGCTCCTAAAGAGGAGTTGAGGACAAGTCCTCAACATGACTTTAGGGCTTGCTTGACCTGCACAAACGCGCCTTGGAGCAGTGCAACAGCCGCTCCGAAGGGGTGTCTGTGAGCTGAGGCGGAGGACGCTGCAATCTCCGCAAAGGCCAGGGGATAGGGGTTCGGCTAGGTCCGGCCCTGACTGGCGAGGTGGCCCGGCGACCGCGAGCAACGGCCGGAGAGTGGGGCATCAATGGCCCCCTTGCAGTGTGTGTCCCTTGACCGTTCGAACCGAAGGAGGTGCCTGATGCGCTTGATCATCCGTGTGAGACATAGGTCGCCTCGCCGGGCCGATTCCGGCCGGTGAGGCTGCTCCACCAGCGTTCACGACTTCCGACGTGCCGTTCCGCTCGCTTCGCCGGCGGTGCGGCACGTCGGATTTGCGCGGCCGCTCGTTGAGCGCCCGATCCGCCTAACGGCTGCGGTCCCGGTGCTGCAACACCGGGACCGCTTAGGGCCGTCCGAGTGAAGGACACCGACCCATGAAGCTCATTGTCGCAGGCCAGGACGCCGTGACACCG
The DNA here is from genome assembly GCF_040683335.1 of Kitasatospora sp. NPDC093806. Taxonomy (NCBI): domain Bacteria; kingdom Bacillati; phylum Actinomycetota; class Actinomycetes; order Kitasatosporales; family Streptomycetaceae; genus Kitasatospora; species Kitasatospora sp. NPDC093806. The sequence goes on along the minus strand of NZ_JBFBDO010000131.1, from coordinate 10,784 downwards.
GGCGAGTTCACGGAACTCGCGCTCGGCTTCGGCATCGACGCCGAACTGTTCACCGGCTCCGAGACCGAGAGCCCCGAGCAGCGGCGGATCCGGCTGGACGCCGCGTGGGACATCCTGCGGGACCTGGACCCGCCGGCCGCCCGCTTCGCCTCCGCGCTGATGCGCACCGCCGCCCGTCGCCGGGCCCTGACCTGGAAGGCGGCGGCGTGATGGCACGAACCCGCACCCTCCTGCGGCACGCGACCCGCACCCCGCACCGGGCCGGCCGCCCGGCCGCGACCGTGCTCGCCGAATACCGCCCGAACCCGGACAGCGACCTGCGCGGCGCCGCCTGCAACGGGGCCGACACCGACCTGTTCTACCCGGAGGTCGACGAGGACGCCGAGGACATCGAGGCCGCCCGCGCGACGGCTGAGTGGGCCGAGCGCCGCGCCAAGATGATCTGCGCCGGGTGCCCGGTGAAGTCCATGTGCCTGGCCGACGCGCTGGAGCGCAAGGAACCGGCCGGGATCTTCGGCGGCCTGAACGAGCGCGAGCGCAACAGCCTGCTGCGGCGGGCGGCCCGCTCCCGGGCCCGGGTGAACATCGGGGCCGCCGGGTGAACGGGCACGGTGTTCACAGCTCCGGCGGGGGCGTTCACCCGGTACTCGGAGAGGCGCCCACCCCGGCCCAGATCCGCCGCACGTCGCGGGTGATCAGCGCCGGTACGTGGGTGCTGACGGGGGCGGTGGTCGCGGTGAGCATGTCCACCGCCGCGCCGTTCATCGACGCCCATTCACCCGGTTACGGGACCGGTCCGGTCATGGCGGTCGCCGGGGACGGGTGCTTCATCCTGAGCCTTCAGGCGGACAGCACCCTCTCCCGCTTCGGCGTGAGCGCCGGAAGGTGGCCGGCCGTCTTCCGGTGGGTCACGGGGCTGGCCACGGTGTGGCTCAACATCGGGGCCGCCGCGCTGGCGAAAGACCTGGTCGGCGTCGTGATCCACCTGATCCCGCCGCTTCTGCTGCTGCTCGTCGCTGAGGCCGGACCGGCCTACCGGCGGGCCCTCGCCCGGCTCGCGAAGCAGCCCCAACCGCCGCTTCGCACCCGCCCGGCGCCGGTCCCGCAGGCAGCCCGGCAGGTGGTGAACGTGCCGCTGTTCACCCTCCCCACCGCGCCGTTCACCCCGCCCCCGCCGCCCACCGAGGCGTTGCCAGTCGGCCCCGTTCCCAGCGCCCGGGAAGCCCTCCCGGCGGCTGCGGTGAACGAGGTGAACACCGAGCCCGTTCACCCCACACTCCCGCCCGTTCACCCCGTCCCGGCCGACCCCGTTGAGCCAGCCGCCGGCCCGCTTGCGCCGGCTGTCGACGACGTGGTCGACGGCCCGGTGTACACCAGCGGGCCGGACCCGGTGAACACCCCGGAGCCCGAACCGTTCACCCCCGAGAACGAGGTGAACACCGACGGCGACGCGGTGGACACCGACCCGCCGGAGCCGGAGCGGCTGGACGGGGCCGAAGCCGCCCGCGTGATCGAGGAGTGCTGGCGCGAGCGCGTCCCGCAGCGCGAGGCCGCCCGCCGCTCCACCCGCTCCCCGGCCTACGTCAGCGCCGTCTACAAGCGGCTCGGCGAGCAGGACGGTAGTGCCGGGGCGGTGGCCGCGTGAGTCGCCCGAGGCACTGGGACCCCACCGGCGACCGGCACGGCGGCATGCCCACCTACCCGTGGCGCATGGCGCCGCGTGGCCTCTTCACCCGCCGCCAACTGCGGGCGAAGGGTCTTCGTCCCGGCGGTCAGGACGTCGCCGCACAGATCCTGTGGCGCTCCCGCTACGGCGGCACCCGGCTCGCCTGCCTCTACCGGATCACGCTGGCCCGTCCGGTGCGGCCGATGACCCCCGCGCGGGCCGCCGCCCTCGAAAAGGCCAACCGGGCCCGCCGCACCTGCCCCGCCTGCGGACAGGACGCCGGCTACGTGCTCCCCGCGCACCTGGGCACCTGCCTGCCCTGCGCCGACAACACCGCCCTCGCAGCCTGAACCCCCAGGAGACCGCCATGAGCACCGATCACACCCCGGCCCCGCCGCCGGAGCTCGCCCAGACCCGCGTCGTGGACGTCTTCCCCCTCCACGGCTTCACCTGCGCCCACACCAGCAACGACGACGGCACCGCCCACTGGTGGCACCTGTTCACCACCGCCGGCCGATCGCTCGGCGCCACCAACCGCCCCGAGCCGCTCGGCTCCCTCATCCGGCAGAACCGCTGACCATTCGGAGGTCCGTCATGGCCCGTAACCGCACGATGAAGATCGACATACCGCAGCAGCACGGTCGGCGCCGGGGTTCGGCGCCGGCCGCGCACGTGGTCGACCTCGGCCAGGGCACCGCGCCCGTGGTCCTGGTCGTCCCCCACCAGCTCTCGCGCGGCGCCCGGCTGGCCCGCTGGGCGGGCCGGGCGCTGTGGCGCCGCCGCACGACGTGGGCGCCGATCTGGGCCGGGATCGGCGCGTTCGCCGCGACCGGCGTGCTGTCGGTCGCCGCGCCGGGCGCCGCCGCCGGGTTCGCGGTGCCGGCGGTGCTGATGCCCGCCGCGTGGTGGCTGGCCGCGCGCCGCTACCCGCGCTCGGCCGTCCGGCGCCAGGCCCGGGCCGCCCTGCGCATCGTGACCACGCGGTCGGCGGGCCTGGCCTGGGCGGCCGCCGCCGTCTGGTTCGGCCCCGCCAACCCGGTGCTCGCCCTGCTCTGGCTGGCCGGCACCGCCACCGCCCAGGTGCTGTGGTCGCGCCGCCTCAAGGCCCTCACCACCACCCCGCTCACCCCCGCCGACGCGGACGTCCAGGACTGAACTCCCGTAAGGAGAAGCACAGATGAGCACTCCTCCCTACACCGGCAACGGCGGCCCGGTCCCGCCGCCCGGAGGCAACGGCGGCGGCGGCAAGTCCGCCGGCCGCCCGCCCAAGGCCAACCCCTCCGCCGGCCACCAGGGCGGCGCGAACGGCGGCGGCCCGGGCAACAGCTACCACTTCACCTACAACCGCACCCGCAACGGCGGCGGTTGGGGCGGTCAGGCCGCGCCCGGCGCCGGCCCGGGGTACGGCGCGGGTCCCGGGTTCGGCGGCGGCCAGCAGGGCGGGCCGGTCGGATCCGCCGGCGGCGCGGGCGCCGGCGCTGGGCGGGGGCCGTCCTACTCGCCGCTCGGCGACCCGGACTTCTTCACCAACGCGGACGTCCGGGCGTTCTGCGAGCGCGGGCGCTCGGCGCTGATGCAGATCTGCTTCGAGCTGGCCATGGCCCACGAGATCCTGAACGCCGTCCTCAAGGAGGTGCCCGACGCGGACGGCCGTCCGTTCGGCGCGCAGGCCCGCGCCCGCCGGGTCTCGAAGCACTTCAAGAAGGCCGCCGACGACGCGAAGGACTGCGCCGCCGAGATCGCCCGCACCTACGCGAGCTTCCAGAAGGAATTCGACCCGGAGATCTCCCGCGTCGCCCGCCCCCGCCAGGCCCCGCGCCGCCCATTCGACTTCGGCGGCTAGCACCGCCCTTCTCCCGGCCACCCCGGGGCGAGGGACGCTCACGTCCCCGCCCCGCCTCGCGGCCGGGTGGCGTGTGCGCGCTCGCCCCGGGTGCCGGGCCCTCTCCCCGCATCTCCCGCACCCCATGGCCCTTCAGGGAGGCAGTCCGTGCCACGCCAGCAGCAGCCCGCCATCCAGCTCGACGGCGGCCAGATCGGCTACCTGCAACTCGACCCCAACCAGCACGCCGGCGGCGTCGGCGAGTACCTCCTCCACCGCGTCAAGCCCTACCTGCCGCCGTGGCTCGTCACCGCCGGCACCGGCGTCCTCTCCATCCCGGCCACCATGGCGTGGGGCGGCTCGGCGGCCGGCGCCGTCGGCCTGACCCTCGCCTCCCTCGGCCTCACCGCCGCCACCTGGTGGGCGGGCAAGAACGCGTCCGCCCAGCGCCGTCTCCACTCCGCGATCACGGTCGCCGCCGGCACGTCGTGGTTCACCGCCGCCTCGCTCGCCGGACCGCTCGCCGGTCCACTGCCGGGCCTGTACTTCATAGGGGGCGCCGCCCTCGCCGGTACCTGGAACGTCCGGCAACTGCTGCGGGTCAACCCGGACGGCACCCCGGCCGGCGCCGACGGCGGCCTCCTGGAAAAGGTCGGCCTCGCCAAGACCATGGTCACCGGCGCCAAAGTCCAGCCCAACAAGGCCGAGTTCGACCTCCAGCTGCCCGGCGGCGAGTTGACCCCCGACGACGTCTCCAAGGCGTTGCCGCGCCTGGCCGGGGCGCTGAAGGTGGCGAAGAACGCGGTCCGGGTCGTCCCGGATCCGGAGGACTCGTCGCGAGCGACGCTCACCGTCGTGCCCCACGACCTGCTGAAGGCCGGCGTCCCCTACCCGGGGCCCTCCCACCCCGGCGGGTCGATCGCCGACCCGATCCACACCGGGATCTACGAAGACGGCGCCCACATGGCGATGTTCTTCCCCGGCGACCCGGAAGCGCACCGCAACGCGATGCACCTGCTGATCATGGGGATGACCGGCTCCGGGAAGTCCGAGGCCGGCCTGACCGCGCTGACCGAGATCATCACCCGACGCGACGTGATCGTGTGGGCGTCCGACCCGGCCAAGGCCGAACAGACCCTCGGCCCGCTGCTGCCCGCCCTCGACTGGGCCGCGCTCACCATGGACGACACCAAAGCCATGATCACGGCGCTCAAGGCCGTCATCCCGGCCCGCACGTCCTGGCTCGCCAAGTACGGCTACAAGCAGTGGGAACCGGCCTGCGCCCGGACGCAGGCCGACGGCTCCCCGGGCATGCCCTACCTGGTGTTCTGGTCGGAGGAGTCCGCCAAGACGATCCGCGAGACCGACGACGACGTCTTCACCGGCCCATCGCAGGAAGCCCGTTCGGCCGGCATCAGCATCGTCATCTCGCTACAGCGCGCTTCCAGCACGCAGATGAGCACCGACACCCGCGCCTCCCTCGGCTCGTCCTGGGTGTTCGGGCTGCGCGACGACCGAGACGCCATGTTCGCGCTCCCGGACGAGGCCATGGACGCCGGCGCCTCCCCGCAGGCATGGAAGGACAAGCGCCCCGGCTACTCCTACATGGTCGCCAACGGGATCCCGGAGACTTTCTGGGCCACCCCCGGCCGCGCCTACCTCACCCCGGTCGACGCCATGACCTGGGCCGTCGCCGAGTTTGCCGACACCCGGGCCACCTGCGACCCGGTCACCGCCAAAGCCGCCGCGAACGCGGTCGGCCCGGCCTTCACCCAGCGCACCCGCTACCCCCTCCCCGCCCTGGCCGCTGGTCCGTACGGCGACGACGAGGGCACCGTCTACGAGCAGGAGCCCGACACCGTGGACTACGACTACGACCTCACCCCCGAGAACGACGGCGACGACGTGGACGGGTGGATCGACCCCGACGCCGAACTCCCGCCTGTCGAGAGGGTGGTGGAGATCGCCCCGCCGGAGGTCCCTCCGCGCACCAAGGTTGGCAAGAGCGAGGCCCAGCGCATCATGGCCGAGATCCTGGCCGAGTTCGAGGCCGCCGGCCTCACGGAGGTCGGCCCGGCCGACTTCATGGCGTACTGCGACCGCTTCCACCGGGGCCGCAGCTGGGTGTCCGGACAGGTCGCCGACATGGTCGCGAGCGGCCGCCTCGAGGAGACCGACGACTCCGGCCGCTACCGCATCGTCCCGCTCCAGCACACCGCCGCCTGACCCCCGCCCCGGCCGGTTCTGACGCGTCTGACGCGTCAGACACCCCCGACGCCGACGGGCCCCATTTCCCCAGGTAACGCGTGCGCGCGAGGGGTGTCTGACGCGTCAGACACCCCTCCCTGACGCTTCTGACACCCCCACCGAACCCGCTCTGACACCCCGCCACCCGCAGCCCCGGATCCCGCTCCGGGGCGCCCGAAGGGACCACCGGCCGTGCTCGTCACCGTCTCCACCGCGCTCCTGTTCGCCGTCATCACGATCGTCCTCGTCCGCTCCCAGCGCGTCTCCTCCGGCGCCGCCGCCCTCGTGTGGCTGTCCGGCTTCACCGCCGCCGGCACCGGCCTCGCCCGCCCCGTCAACGACGCCCTCACCTCCCTCGTGAACTTCGTCTCCACCCTCCACTGACCACCCCACCCGACCGCCCGACAGGAGAAGCACCGTGGACCACACCCAGCCCATGCCGCAGCCGTTCGCCGCCCCGGTGCTCTACACCCCGGACGGCACCCCTTACTACGCCGCACCCGCCCCGCTCACCGCCCCGCCCGCCCTCTACCAGCCCACCCCGCCGCTCCCGGTGCCGGTCCAGTACGGCCACCCCGCGCTCTACGCGCCCGCGCCGCTCCCGCAGCAGCCGGCCGTCGTCCCGGCGCGCGACCCGTGGCCGGCCCGGCTCGCTGCTGGCGGCATCGGGATCGGTGGCGCCGGGATCGGGATCGGCTTCCTCGCGCAGGCTCTCGCCGCCGCCACCACCGCGCTCGGCTTCGTGGCCGCCGGGCTCGCCGTGATCTGGCTCCTCAAGAACACCAACGGCGGCGGGGGCAGGGGCGGGCAGGGCGCCGTGAACGTGCACGTCAACGTCACCAACCGCAACCGCTGACCAGGAGAGCCCCCATGAACGACCTGAACGACGACCCGTACAGCACCTACGCCGACGAGGGCGACCTCGACCAGCCGACCCGCGCCGAGGAGAAGGCGTACGAGATCGCCCTCGACGTCGCCGACGAACAGCGCCACTTCGAGACCGAGCAGGCCGCCGGCCCGCAGCCCGGCCACACCCAGCTGTGCGAGGGCTGCCACGGCAGCGGCGCCGGCTACGAGGACGAGGTCTGGGACGACGACACCCACGACGTCGTCACCGTCGAGCACGACCACTGCCCCGAGTGCGGCGGCTGCGGCTACTACGACTGCGACGACACCTGCGAGACCGACCAGAACTGACCCGGCCTGTGCCGACCGCCGCGCCACCCGGCCCGCCGCCACGACCGGCGACGGCCCGGGTGGCGCGGGGGACGGACAGCCCGCTCCCGCACAGCACGAAACCCCGCACCAGCCGCCGAATCTTGGCAGAGAGACGGTTGGTGCGGGGCCGTGCATCCCAACAGAGACGGGAACCAGCATGCACGACTTCGACCGCTTCACGCTCGTGTTCGTCGACGACATCCGCGACCGGGAGCAGGCCAGCGACGGCCACTCCCGCTACGGCGCCTACCTCCGCATCCATGCCGACCGCTTCAACGACGACGGCGAGCCGCTCCGGCCGGTGGACTTCGCCGTGGCCGCCTGGGAGTGCGCCACCAGCCCGATCATGGGCGGCGGCTACATCGAGATCCGCCCGGACCTGCTCGACCTGCGCCCGATCGTCGCCCTGGACGGCAGCCTGCAGATGCGGGCCCGCGTCGCCCTGCGCCACCACCACCTCGCCCACCCCCCGGCCGAACAGTTCGCGGACTGGGCACGCGACCCGTGGCAGCACACCGACCAGCCGTGGCACCACCCGGTCCAGCCGCACCGCGACGACCGCGCCTGGCTGCTGGCCACCGCCGAACTGACCGTCCCCGTGCCCCTGGACATGCTCACCCCGCCGACCACCACCCGACCCGGACGCACCCTCACCCACGAAGCCAAGGCCACCATCGACACCCTGACCTGGCGCGCCAACGACCTCACCCCGCTCATCGCCGACCTGCTCGGCGGTGCCCGGTGAGCGCCCCCACTGCCGCCCTGGCCGCCCTGTTCCTGGCCGCCCGCCCGGCCGCCGGATGGCTGCCCGCCCGGCCTGGGAACGGCCTGACCGTCCTGGACACCTACGGCTGCCAGGGCGGCGCCGGCATGGGCTACTGGCTCGCCGGATACGACGTCCTCAGCGTCGACAACGCCCCGCAGCCGAGGAACCCGTTCGCGTTCATCCAGGCCGACGCCATCGCGTTCATCGCCGAGTACGGGCACCTCTTCGACCTCCAGCACGGCTCCCCGCCCTGCCAGCACTACACCCGCTGCCAGAAGATCCGGGGCCGCGAACACCCCGACCTCATCGCCCCCACCCGCACCGCCATGGAGAGCACCGGGCGGCCGTGGGTCATCGAGAACGTCGAAGAAGCCCGCAGCGAACTGCGGGACCCGGTGACGCTGTGCGGGGCCGCGTTCGGCCTGCGCACCTACCGCCACCGCCTCTTCGAGACCAGCGGCTTCACCATCACCCCGCCGCCCCACCCCGCGCACACGGCGCCGAACGCGAAGATGGGCCGCCCGGTCGCCGACGGCGAGTTCATGCACGTCGTCGGCAACTTCTCCAACGTTCCCCTCGCCCGCTCGGCGGCCGTGATGGGCATGCCGTGGGCCAGCCGCGACGGACTGCGCGAAGCCATCCCCCCCGCCTACACCGAACTCATCGGGCGGCAGACCGCCGCCCGGACCGGCGGGCCCGCCCTGCTCGCCGCCTAGGACCCGGCCGTGGCCGCCCTGGACTGGCGCGACGCCCGGCACTACGACCGCACCGGCGACCGCCCATGCCGCTGGTGCGGCCGCCCAACCCCGCTGCGCGACGAGCAGCGCAGGCCCTCGCACAAGGTCTGCGCCGAGCAGCACGTCGCGCAGCTCCCGCCGACCTCTGGAGAGCGGCGTGAACCCCCTCCTGCAACTCGCGCTCGAACTGGCCCGTCTCGGCCTCCCGGTGCTGCCCCTGCGGGCCGGCAAGAGCCCGATCGGGAACTGCCCGGCCTGTAGGAAGAACGCCTGCGGCGGCCGGCCCAGCATGAAGGTCCCGGGCCCGTGTGTCTGCCCGGCGCCCTGTCACGCGTGGGCCGCCGCCACCACCGACCCCGCCGTTCTGACCAGCCCGCCGTGGATGCGGGCGTGGCGGGAGGCCGAAGCGGTGGCCTACCACCCGGGCGGCGCCGGGCTGACCGTGGTCGATCTCGACCACGCCGACGCCGTCGCCTGGGCCCGCGCCAATCTGCTCCCCACGCTCACCGTGGCCACCACCCGGGGCGAACACTGGGTCTACCGGGGTGCCATGGCATCCGCCAACAAGGTCCGCCCCGACGTCGATGTCAAGTCGCTTATGCAGTACGCCCGTTGGCTCGGCTACGGAGCCGGCGTCATGGCCCCGCTGCCCGATGCCGTCCGCGCCCTCGTCGCCAGGGAAGAGGCCAACCGGCCGCCGGGGGACGGGGCGCGGGTGGCCTCTTCGCCCCCGCCACCCTGGAGCCGCACCGTGGCCGCCGGGTGCCGCCACACCGAGCGCTACATCCACACCGGCCTGCAACGCGGGCTCGCCAAGATCGCGGACTGCCCGGAGAGCGGCGCCGGATCCCAAGCCTTCGGCGTCGCCCGCTTCCTCGCAGCCCAGCACACCCGGTGCCCCGGCCCCTGCGGTCTCGACACCATCGCCCACCACCTCATCAGCGCGGCGGTCAGCGTCGGTGTCCCGCACGACTACGCCACCCGCGCCGTCGACCGCGGCTTCACCGCCGCCGGTGCCCGCGCTGCCTGACCTGTTCGAAGCGGGCCGCCCTCTCGGCAAAGACCGGCGGCCCGCTCCATTCCAGCCCCAAGACCGGAGAGGCCAGCATGACCGATCCCACCCCGCCCGTCACCACCACCGCAGAGGACGGCGCGGCCCTGCTCGACGCCGTCGAGGCGTTCCACCGCCGCTTCAACGTCTTCCCCAGCGAGGCCGCCTACACCGCCGTCGTCCTGTGGGACGCGCACACCCACCTGCTCGACGCCTTCGAGTCCACCCCCCGCATCGCGTTCCTCTCCCCGGAACCCGGGTCCGGCAAGACCCGCGCGCTGGAGATCATCGACACGCTGACCCCCCGGTCGATGTTCACCACCGACGTGTCGCCGGCCGCGCTGTTCCGGTCTGTGTCGGACCCCGAGGCCCGGCCGACCGTGCTGTTCGACGAAGTGGACACCACCTTCGGGCCGAAGGCCGGCGGCAACGAGGACCTGCGCGGACTCATCAACTCCGGCCACCGCCGCTCCGGCGTCGTCCACCGCTGTGTCGGCGACGGCAGCACCCAGACGGTTCAGGCCTTCCCCGTCTACGCCGCCCTCGCCATGGGCGGACTCGGCGACCTGCCCGACACCATCATGAGCCGCTCGATCATCATCCGGATGCGCCGCCGCGCCCCCAACGAGAAGGTCGAGCCCTTCCGCGAGCGGACCACCGCACCTGAGGGGCATGCCCTGCGCAAGCGGCTCGCCACCTGGGCCGAGACCGCCCGCGCCACCCTCCAGGACGCCGTGCCCGAGATGCCCGAAGGCGTCACCGACCGCCCCGCCGACGTGTGGGAACCCCTGCTCGCCGTCGCCGACGCCGCCGGCGGCCACTGGCCCGAGCGCGCCCGCGCCGCCTGCGTCCAGCTCGTGACCGCCGCCAAGGCCAACGACAAGGGCAGCATCGGCATCCGCCTCCTGTCGGACCTGCGCGACATCTTCGACGGCGCCGAGCGGATGCTCAGCTCCGACCTGCTGAGCAAGCTCGCCGAGATGGACGACGCGCCGTGGGCCGACCTCGACGGCAAGCCCATCACGGCCCGCGCCCTCGCCCGGATGCTCGGCGACTACGTCACCGCCGACAACGACCCCATCAAGACCCGCAACATCAAGACCGGCCCCAAGTCGAGCGCGAAGGGCTACTACGCCTCGGACTTGGCCGACGCCTGGGTGAGGTACTGCCCGCCCCGCTCCCAGGAATCCGCTACTGCCGCTACTGCCGCTACCGCGCAGGTCAGGGCCCTGTTTCCGGTAGCGGATACGGCAGAGGTAGCGGATACCGATCCGCTA